>CANOFQ010000149.1 GCA_947565325.1 uncultured bacterium | reverse complement strand
TAATTCTTGTAAGCTCCTGATATATGATTCTTCCTGCTCCAATATTCATATGGCCTCCCTCGGAATTGTAGATATTGTTGCAGAAGCCCAGCACGTTCTCATGGAACTCGTTGATATACTGAAAGGCAACCTCCACGGAGATGCCCTCGCTCTCCCCGCTGAAATAGATCACGTCGTGGACGGGCTCCTGCGCCTTGTTCATGTCCTTGATAAAGCCCGTGATGCCGTCAGGCTCATGGTAGGTCACCGTCTCTGCCGGCTCCCTGCGCCTATCTTCAAAAATGATGGTCAGCTCCGGATTCAGATAAGCGGTTTCGTGAAGGCGGCTCTTTACATCGTCCTCCTTGAACCGGGTCTTGTCGAAAATAGTATCGTCCGGCAGAAAATTGATGACAGTGCCCGTCTCTTTGGTCTTTCCGATCACGGGAAGGAGCCCGTCTTTTAAGGGAACGATGGGATTGCCCCTCTCATACTTATCCTCATAGACGAAGCCGCCGGTCTTGACCGTTACGGTCAATCTGGTGGACAGCGCATTGACCACCGAGGATCCCACACCGTGGAGACCCCCGCTGGTCTTGTAGACAGAATTGTCGAACTTACCTCCTGCATGGAGGGTAGTGAACACCAGCCGCTCTGCGCTGATGCCCTTCTCATGCATCCCTACCGGAATACCTCTTCCGTTGTCGATGACGGTGGCAGAACCGTCCGCCTCCAGCACCACCCGGATGGTGTCGCAGACTCCCGCCAGATGCTCATCCACCGCATTGTCCACGATCTCGTATATCAAATGATTCAGGCCCTTCGTGGAAACGCTGCCGATATACATGCCCGGACGTTTGCGCACGGCCTCCAGTCCCTCCAGCACCGTGATGCTGGAGGCGTCATAATTGTTTGTCGCTGCCATCTTGGAAATCTCCTGCTCCGGGAGCGTTTTTTGTTTTACGTCCCCGCTGAATTGTCTTGACTCTATGAAATCATGAAATATCCTGTTCCCTTGCAATATGTTTTCCTGAACAGATATCACTTATGTTCCGATATGTATGTCCTGAACATGTTAAAGTATACCATACAAATGGAGATTTGTAAGTTGTTTTTTTTATTTTTTTGAAAAAACCGCCGCAGAAGCGGTCCGTAGCTATCAAAACAGTTCGCTGCGGAAGCAGTCTGCCGCAAAAAAAGGGCCGCCGGCTTCTGCCGCTGCCCCTTTTAAAGAATTGCCACGAATATTCCTTCTTCTATTCCTGCGAGCAATGAGTCAAGTCAGCAAAGCTGACTTTGTGCCGTGCTTGCACGAGCATAAAGCCAATTCTTAATTGGCTTTGCGAATGCCGCAAGGGTCAAATACCCCGCAGCTTGCTGCGAGGTATTTGATTATATCAGTACCACTTAGCCTGCTCCCGCCAGATCCGGCTGTATTCCCCGCCGGCATGCCTGAGAGCCTCGTGGGTTCCGCATTCCACCACCCGTCCGTCTCTCATGACAACCACTTTGTCCGCTGCCCTGCAGATTCCCACCCTATGGGAGATGATAACGGAAGTCCTGCCCTTTGTCAGCTCCAGAAACTTGGTGAGAATGTCATATTCCACCAGCGGATCCAGTGCGCTGGTAGGCTCATCCAGCACGATCAGCGGGCTGTCCTTGAAAAGGCCTCTTGCGATGGCCACCTTCTGCCACTCGCCCCCGGACAGCTCGCATCCGCCGAATTCCTTTCCCAGCGGGACATCCGGACCTCCGATCCCCTGCACCAGCTCTTCCAGCCCCACCGAGCCGATCACCTCCTGAAGGTGTTTTTCATCCTTACGGCGGCTCAGATCGCTGATACAGATATTTTCCCGTAAAGAAAAGTTATAATGCACGAAATCCTGAGATACCAGAGAGATGTCCCTGTACAGGTCGTCCCGCCGGATGTCCTTCACGTCCTGCCCGTCGTAGCGCACCTCTCCGGACTGGGCCAGATATGCCCCCGTTAGCACCTTGGACAAGGTGGTCTTTCCGGATCCGTTGACGCCCACGATCACCACATGTTCTCCCTTTCGGATGTTCAGATCCACGCCGTCCAGTGCGTCCCTGTTCCCGCCGCAGTAGCGGAAATGCACCCCTTTAAGAGAAATTTCCTTCTGAAAGGGACGATATTTCTCACGGCCCACCGCTTCCGTCTCCGTCTGGAAAAAGTCATAATATTCCTCCACATAGTGATAGGCCGCAAAGAATTCTCCTATCTTGAAGCTCAATGTCATCAGTTCGGCCTGCAGAAGGGAAAATGCCGATAGGCAGGCGGCGAACTCTCCCACGGCCAGTCCTCCGCTCACCATGAGGTACAGCGCAATGGCCACATTGCCCGCATAGCAGGCATTTTTTACGATGATGGCCGCACCTTCCAGCCTTGCGGCCCGCAGCTCCACCTCCTGCATCTCCCGCACCACTTTGACATTGGTCTCCACCCAAAGCTTCTTCATATATTCATGAAAGCCCATAGTGCGCATTTCCTTCACCGATTCCTTACGGCAGAACTGTTGCCAGAGATACCATAATCTGCGCCGTATGGAGGACTGTCCACGATAGATGGTGGCTCTATGCTTCTCCGAATACAGATTTGTGAGCAAGTGCACCAAAAAGCCGAACAGCATGGCAGGTATGAGCAATAAGGAAAAACTGCCCGCCACGAAAACCGTGCTGATGCATACCAGAGAAGCTTCGGCTATGATAAACATGGACGAAAGCATTCTGCTGGCCGAGGCCTGCTCATAGGACGCATTGGCCTTCTGGAAGGCGTCGAGCACCTCCGGATCCTCCAAGGACTCCAGCTTTATTTTCTGGGCATGCCCGAACAGGCTCCAGCCATAGCAGGACTCCTTTTTGGAGTCGTTATAGACCGCCGTCGCTCTGGCCACCAAGCTGCACAGGGGCGGAATGCCCACACACAGGCAGAGGAGCACCGCATTCCTCTTGAACAGGAAAATATTGGAAGCATCCAGATTGGGCACCAGCTCGAAGATCTGGGCCAGCAGAATAGGCATCCAGACACCCAGCGCCCCGTCCACTATGCTCACTGCCAGCTTGCCCCACAGTACCATGGGAGTAAACCGAAGAACATCTCTGATACAGAATCCTATATACCGAATCCCCTTATGTTTCATCGAATTCATCTGTGTCCTCCCTCCTCCATGAACGAATCTTCTTTCAGGCCGGCATCCTCTTTGTACCACGAGCTCTGCGCCAGATACATGCTGCGGTACAGCCCTTCTGCGGCCATGAGCTGCTCATGACTGCCGTCCTGAACAATCCTGCCCCCGTCCAGCACCATGATGCGGCTCGCCATCTTTGCGCTGGCCAGACGGTGGGAAATCATGATGGTTCCGCTGCGATAGAATATCTTGGCGAAATTTTCGTACATGCGGCTCTCTGCGATAGGATCCATGGACGCAGTGGGTTCATCCAGCACGCAGAAAGCCGCTCCCGCCATAAAAGCTCTGGCCACTGCCACCCTCTGCCACTGACCTTTGGACAAATCTTTTCCGTCTTCCTCCAGATGCCCCAGATTCCGGTCCAGCCCTTTTTCCTCCTGCAGGTAAAGCTCGGAGGCATCCGCCAGCTCCAGCGCTTCCTTGATCTGAATATTGTCGTCTAAATAGCTGATGTTTCCGAAAGCAACGTTCTCCCGCAGCGTCAGCTCATAGCCCTGAAAGTCCTGAAACACCACCGACAGCATCTTCCTGCGCAGCTCCTCGGTCAGATCCCGGACTTCCACCCCTCCCAGAAGCACCCGTCCCGCATCCGGCTCGTAGAGCCCGGCCAGCAGCTTCACAATGGTGGACTTTCCCGCCCCGTTCTCCCCCACGAAGGCCACTCTTTCCCCTTCCTTGATGCGGAATGTCACGTTCTTTAGTACCTGCCTGTCTGTTCCCGGATAGGAAAAGCTCACATTCTCAAAAGCAATGTCCCCGTGGGCGATCTCTTTCACCTCACGCTTGTCGCTGCGCTCCGGAAGCTCCAGAAACTCACGGTAAAAATCTATGTCCAAAGCCAGCTGCACCATCTCCGTCACCTGCCATGAGGAGCCGTTCACCTTGCTGGTGAGGGTTCCGATGGAACCGATGGCCGCCACGAACTGTCCCAGAGTCACCGTGCCCTGAAGCAGGGAATAGGATATGGTGAGGATGATGAACACGAAATAGACCAGACTCAGGATCTTGCTGGCACCGTCTAACAGCAGCGACTTGTTTCCCACCTTCCTGATCTGGGACTCCACGTTGCCGCTTGCCTCCATCCATTTTTCGGACATGAGAGCCTGACTTTCGAAGACTTTCATCTCATACATGGCGTGCCTGTTCTGGAGCAGCTGCTTTAAGTCCTTCATTCTTCTGGCCTCTTCCGTGGTATCCTCGAAAAGCCGGTGAAAACAATGGGTGCCTGCGAAATTCAGCCACACCATGGGCACCGCCACAAACGCCAGACCGATGCCGATCCACACGGAAATCGTCATATATACTCCCAGCACGAAGAGGATCGATACGATGCCCTGAACGGAAATCACCGTTCTGTCGAAGCAGACCCGTATGTTTTCCCAAGGCTCCCTGCTGACCCGCTGCAGTATGTTCTGAACGTCATTTGACTCAAAAGCGCTGTATTCTAGGTTGTTCAGCTTGTTCATGATGTCCGGAGCCATGTATTTCGTCAGCTTGAGCTGAACTTTTTTTGTGTGGTACATAGCAAATCTCTGAAACGCGACCCAGAAAAACAGCATTGTCACCAGCAGGATCCCGGAACGGATCACCGTTTCCAGCCCAAGCCCCGTCTCCGCCCAGAAAACGCCGCTGTCCACGATCTGCTGCACGAAAATGATCTGCAGGCCCCCGAAGAAACCCGGTATGAAAATCCCAAGGATCACCATCAGCGCATTCCACGGAGCGTATTGAAATACCAGCCTCATGGCCAACGCACAGTTTCGCATTACCTTCATAGCCTTTCATCCTCCTGATACTATTTTAGCTTTTCTTTGAAAGTATCATACCACGCTTCGGCCTCTTGGGATCATTCATGTCATTTTCTGCGGAGCAGATGTCACTTTCCGTCTCGCTCTTTGCCCGGGCCGGTACTCCGTACTTGAATTTCCCATGCAAGGAGTACTAGCCTTCCATACGGACGATGGCCCGGAATTCCCCGTCCTCATAGTCCGTCACCAGTGAGCCGCCGTACTGATGGGCGATGCGCTCCACGCTGCGGAGCCCCAGACCATGGCCCACCACGTTTTCCTTCCGTTTCTTTTCCGCTGCTGGAATGTCGTTTCCCGGGGAGCAGATGCCGCTGCCCGCCTCACTCTTTGCCCGGCCCGTGGTGCGGCCCTCCCCAGCCGGATCCGCCGCCGTATTAATTACTGTTATATAATAAAAATTCTCCTGATTCTTGATGCGCAGCTGGATCTTTTTGTTCTCGGAAAGCCTTGCGCAGGCCTCCATGGCATTGTCCAGAAGATTTCCCAGCACGGCGCACAGATCCGAGGGACGTACCATGATCTTGGACAGGTCGCATACCTGCAGCAGGATTTCCATGTCTTTTCTGCGGGCATGGTACAGTTTGTCGCTGAGCAGCGCATCCACGGCCGTGCACCCGGTCTTCATAGGAATCATGCGGATCTCCACGTCCCGCTTAAAGCTTCCCAGATAATCGTTCAGCTCCGCCAGACGCTCCTCTCCTGCCAGCAGCTCCAGTACATGAATATGATTCTTCAGGTCATGCCACAGCTCTCTGGTCCGCTGGTACTGAAGCTCCACGCTCTGCTGATACTCCTCCTGTCTTCGCAGGGACAAATCCTCTTTGTCTGTTGTCTCCTGCTCCCCTTTGTACCTTCTGCTTCTGACATAGAGCAATAAGGCGAACAGCCCAAGAGACAAAAAGGTTCCGGCAAACTGCGCCCATAGGCCGGATGCCCCGCCCTCTCCTGAAAGCACCGATACCAGCAGTAAGATCAGAATGATGTCATACTCCCATTCTTCCCAGACATTTCCCTCGGATATTCCTTGTTCCATTATGCCATTATATTCTTTAGCGCCATGCCGTATATTTCCATATTTCGCAGGAGCATGCTCTGCCCCCTTCGACGCAAGCGCCATGGCCCGCCAGAAGAAAAACAGCCAGAGCATCCCTTCACAGAACACGAATCCCGCCACCCACAGACTTCTGTCAGGGAGTCTTGTCCTCCTGATCCCGTCCATGATCATTTTGGTCAGGCGGAGTAACCCTGCGGCGTAAATGGCAGATTCCATTATGCAGGTAAGAGGCGCCTTCAGCCCATGAGGAAATTTTGCTCTTTTGAACCATATCCACAAAAATAGGGCACCTGCCAGCAACAGATTCCCTAACAATAAAATTGCGCTTCCCATTTCACCTTCATAAAACATCCTGCTTGTCCTCCCGCTGTTATGAGGATATGTCTGATCATGTGTCTGTTATTATACTGCCGGATAATCAGCGACAAAATGCATTATACAATTCTAGTTCCGATAGGTCGCCATTAATATGAATTACCTGCCGGCTCTCAGCATCAGCCGACGGTTAACCTCCTTCTCATAGGTACGGCTGACGGGAAGCTCCGTGCCGTCAGCCAGCCATATTGTGCTTTCCCTCCAGCTCTTGATATGCCGTTCTTGTACCAGGAAGCTTTTGTGGCACCGCAGGAAACCCTCCTTGGACAGACGGAGCTCCAGATCGTCCAGCTTTTGATAAAACCGATGCTCTTCTTTTTCGGCATGGAGAATCACCAGCCTTTTTTTGCTCTCAAAATACAGAATGTCTCGCTTCGGAATACTGTAGCTGCAGCGCTCGTAGGAAAAACAAAAATAATCTTCTCCCGAAAGCTCCAGACGGCAAGCATCCAGCACCCTGTGAAGATCGTTTTCGGCCTGCTCCTTCAGCAGATAGCGGAAGGCCTTGACCTCGTAACCCATCTGGGCGTATTCGCCCAGGCTGGTCAGAAACACAATCAGGCATCTGCAGCCCTGCGCCCGAAGCTGTTTAGCGGTTTCTATACCGTCCATGCCGTCCATACGGATGTCCAGAAAAATCACATCGTCGTGTACCCCCTCCTGAGAATAGGCCTTCAGCAGATCCTCACCGCAGGAATACTCCCCAATACATATTTCCTCATTCTCCTTGAAGCTATATTCCAGAAGAAGGTTTTTTATGTTTTCCCGAAACAGTGCTTCATCGTCACAGACTGCGATATGCATCCCGTTTCCTCCGTTTTGTGCTGTATTTGCCGCTTGCTTGCCCTTAAGATCCTATATTCTGTGCAGACTTCGGAGCTGCTTTTTGAGCTTTCAGTATAGCCTTACTGATTTTTTATACTTTTATGACTTCATAGCTTTTATCAGCCTTCTGCCAAGCTCCGCCATGCCCTCTTCGGATACCTTGCAGACTCTGCGGTCATAAGTGTAGAGGCCGTTGGTCTCGTCCTCCACGTCGGAAAGCTGGGTGTAGATGCACCCGCACAGTCCCTTGGGGATGGCCGGCAGTATGACGTTCTCATACAGTTCCCGGATCCGCTCCATCAGCTCTCTCTCGTCGGCGCAGTCCCCATACCCGAAGCAATTGTGCTTCGCATAGAAATGCCCTGCCACGCTGCGGGAGTACCCTCCGCATTCGGACACAAGCACGGGCCTTGCAGGAGCTTCCGGCAGCTTCAGGCTTTTGAAATAGATATGCTGACTGTCGAAGTCACTGTTTTTGCGGGCAAACCAGCCGGATGTAGCGTCGTACAGTCTGGAGCCGTCCAAGGCCTTGGCCCTTTCGTACATCCGGTCGCTGTCAAACTGCCCCCAGCCCTCGTTGAAGATGGTATAGGCGATGACGCTGGGGTGGCTGCGCAGGTGGGAAATGGTGTCCTCCATGTGCCGGATAAAGAAATCCCGGCGCTTTTTTCGGCTCCACAGCCTCCCGTTTCCCATGGGGGAGAGACCGACGGTGGGCAGGGCGGTGTCCTTAATCCATGAATACCTGCCGCTGTTCACCATGTCCTGCATCACCAGCATGCCATGGGTATCACAGTAATGATAGAAGCATTCCGGCTCCACCTTGATGTGTTTGCGCAGCAGATTGATGCCCAGCGCCTTCATCCGCTGAATGTCCAGGCTGTATTCCTGCTCTTTTGCAGGAAGGTAAAGTCCGTCGCAAAAATACCCCTGGTCCAGAACGCCATGCAGAAAGACGGGCTCCCCGTTCAGACATACTCTGGGCAGGCCCTCTGTCTGCCGTATTTCCACCTTCCGCAGACCGAA
>CANOFQ010000148.1 GCA_947565325.1 uncultured bacterium | reverse complement strand
AGAAAGACAGCTTGAATGACACAAGGAAACCCAGAACAGTAAGGAAGGATATTTTAGGTGTCGGTATTGAGCGTGCCAATGCGGTGATATTTCCGAACAATGTTGTATCACAGAAGGCATTTGAAAAGGCAGGATTTGTATTTCATTCCGAAAACCCCGACGGCGATGCATGGAATTATCGGTATCACGGCAACATTTGTTATTGAGGGTATGACTATGAAAAGTGTGTTACATATATTGTGACATAGAATAATGATGACAGCTTGAGAAAAAAGCCGGACGAAACTCTGCCGGCCAGTCAGGAGGTAATCGGCAGGAAGAACCGAGTTGCCTCCTATTTTCTATAGATCCGTATATATTCCTTCTCATCTATTTTCGTATATCCGAAATCCTTCTCAATATAGTGCATGATCCAGCTGTCCGGCTCCACCCGCAGCGTCCCGTACCAGCAGTCCACCACGATGACGTTGGGGGCCTTCTCAGGATACAGTTCCCAATATTCCAGCAGCCTCTCGTCATAGGGCGTGGGATTCACTACGGAATAGTGACAGACTTCCACATCCTTGAACAGATACTGTATGGTTCCCAGAGTCTGTACCTGATTTGTCACTACCAGAACCCTGTCGCCGTCCTGAACATAGGTCTTCCAGTTTTCGTACTCAGAATTATAGACATAGGCCCGGATATAGTTGGAGATGGTTCCGGCGGCCGGCCCCTCCTTCATGATGCCCCCGCTCTGGAGCACATTTCCGTAATCGCCTCCCCGGAGCGTGTAGCCCTTCCCGAAGATGGCGGTCAGAAGCAGGGCCAGCAGAGCCGTGTTCACCCATTTGAAGGTGCGCTCTGCCTGACGGTGCCCAGCGTCCGTCAGGCCTCGGCCTTCTTGGCAGTGCCTGTCCGGACTGCCGGAGCAGCCTTGGCTGTCCTGCCAACCCGGACTGCCGGAGCAGTCTTTTCCGCCCTGCCTGTTCAGGTTGCCGGAGGCTGCCAGCAGTAGCAGCGCCGCTCCGTAGACGGCGGCAGGCATGGCATGGGGAATGGATTCCGTCAGGGTGATGTCCGTGAGGTAAAGTACGGACAGAAGGGACAGAAGGGCGCCTATGACGCCGTAGCACAGCAGAAGCGCCGGATCGGCACCCTCTCTCTTTGGCCGGCAGGAGAAGGACCGGGAACAGACCGACAGTCCGGCTATGGCCGTGGCGGTCAGGTGGAGGTTCAGGTATTCGGATCCGGCATTCAGTATTACCCAGCAGAACAGCTGTATCACGCACGCCGGCAGGATGGTCAGAGCGTGTGCGGCCATAGGCTCCAGCTTTATATAGCGGGCTGCCGCAAGCGACAGAAGCCGGCAGATTCCCCAGAGGGCAGCCATCCGGAGCGCCTTCTGAAAAAGAAGCCACAGCTTTCCGGTCAGAGAGAGGGTATGGGTAATGTCGCCCTTCAGGATATGGCCAAGGGTCTCAAGCAGTCGGCCCGGGGGGGTATTACAAAGCAGCATACCAAGGTAAGCGGCGGCGCAGATGCCGCAGACCAGAGTGAAAATACCCATGTCCCGCCATTTGCGCTTTCCGGAGAGACGGGCCAGCGCCAGCAGCACGAAGGGAAACAGGAGCAGACAAGATGGATAGGACAGCACATTGAGGGCCAGCGCCATCGCCGAGAGTACAAGATAACGATTTTTTCCTCTGACGTAATATTGCATGAGAAAAAGGGAGAGCAGAGTAAAACACCACACCTGCAGGATGCCGAATTCTGGCAGCATGATCTGCTTGGGGATGATATTGTAATAGAGCAGGGCAAGGAGCCATGCCTGCTTTTTCCCGAGGAAGTCCTTCAGGACGCTGCTCAGATAGATGCTGACCCCCAGATGCAGTAAAATGCCCCAGGCTCTCAGGTACAGAACGATGCCGGTGGTGCCGAACAGCATAAGGTAGGGCTTCATCAGAAGGGTGCATAAGAATGCGGAGGACTGATGAGGCTCCCACATGTTCAGAAAAAGCTGGTCCCCAATGGCGTTCCGGTAGGACATTACGACCTGATATTCTTCGTCCATGGTCACTGCAAAGAACAGCATCTTGAGGGAAGCGAGAACGCTCAATGAGAGCAAGAGGATTTTCAGCGCCTTCTCCCTACTTCTGGTCATGGGGCTCCCCTTCCTCCTGATTTTCCCGCAGCTCGTCGATGATATAAGGGGGGCGTGTCCTTGCGGCGTCCAGTGCCCGCCAGACGTACTCTCCCAATATACCCAGCATCAGCATAATGATGCCGGAGGCGCAGAGTACCACGCACATCAGGGACGCCCAGCCTGCGATAGGGGTGTTCTTCGTGAATTTTTCAACCAGAACGGTGACCAGCAGGATCAGGGCCAGTATGTTGAACAGTATCCCCAGCCCGGACATGAAGCGCAGGGGGAAATAGGAGAAGCTCATGACGGAATCCATCACAAGCTTTACTTTCTTGGCCAGAGTCCAGCGGGACTTGCCGACCTCTCTGTCCTGACGGACAAAATAGATCATGTCCGTGCGGAAGCCTGCCCAGAGCACCTGCAGGGTGAGGGAGGAATTTTTTTCGTCCAGCCGTTCCAGCACTTCGATGACCTTTCGGTCTATCAGATAACAGTCGCAGCCGCCCACGGGCATGTTCTTGTTGACGATCTTACGGATCAGGGCGTAGTACATATTTGCAAAGAAAACCTTCACGGGATTTTCCTTCCGCTCCTTCCGCACGGCCAGAACCACCTTGTTGCCCCGCTTCCAGCTTTCGTACATTTCCAGTATGATGCAGGAATCTTCCTGAAGGTCGGCCTGCTTGGTGACGGCGCAGTCTCCCGTGCAGACGGAGAGCCCCGCCAGCAGGGCGGCGTGCTCGCCGAAGTTGCGGGAGAGCTTTACCAGACGGATATGGGGATAACGGCTGCGCAGGGAATTCATAACCTCCCAAGAATTATCCCCGGAGCCGTCGTCAACAAATACGATCTCGTAGCTGTCAAGCTTCCCGAGGATTTTCTCCTTCATATCCTGATATAGGAGTTCAAGTGTGTCACCATTGTAGTATACTGGGACGATAATAGATAGTCTGCTCATTTTTTTACTCCGTAGCCGGCTGCCGGGCAGCGTTTTTATCAACCAGATTTTTGTACTCATCATAGCTGCGAATGTATTCATCCGGGTCATAATGCTCGTTGGACAGTACCAGAAGAACGGAATCCGGTGAGAAATCGTACATTTCCTTCCATACATTGCTCTTCAGGTACAGGCCCATCCGGGGGCGGTTCAGCTCGATGATCCGGGTCTCCCGGCCGTTATCCACCTTCACCCTGCTGGTGCCGGACACGTTGATCATCACGAATTCTGATCTCAGATTGGCATGGCACCCGCGGATCACTTCACTGTCCGAGCCGTAGATATAGAAAATCCTTTTGATCTCAAAGGGCACTGCGCTGCCGCCCTCCACTACTACAAGATTGCCTCTTTCGTCGCCCAGATCCGGAAAGTCCAGAATTCGGATCTGCTCGTCAAGCTTTATCATATTTTTGTCTGTCCCTTCTGCAGCTCTGCCCTTCATACATGGGGCAGCTGCCTATGTGAATGCATTGATGCATTCTATGGTGTGGCGCTGTTCTTCCCTTTTCATTCCCGTGTACAGAGGGAGGGACAGCACGGTGTCCGCATAGTCTTCCGTCACCGGGAATTCTCCCGGACGGTGGCCCAGATACTTGTAGGCCTCCGACAGATGGGGCGGGATAGGGTAGTGAATCAGCGTGCCCACGCCCTTCTGCCGCAGGAAGTCCATCAGCTCCCTGCGGCGGCTGGTGCGGATCACATATTGGTGCCAAACGGATCGGGTGTCAGGCCTTTCCCTGGGCAGAAGGATGTCCTTCTGGCGCAGTGCGCCGCTGTAAAGCGCCGCCAGCTGACGGCGTTCCTCCGTGATTTCCTCCATATGGGCCAGACGCACATTGAGAAGCCCGGCCTGTAGCTCGTCCAGCCGGGAGTTTGCCCCCACCACCTTATTGTAATAGCGCTTTTCGCTGCCATAGTTGCGGAAAATGCGTGCGTCCTCCGCAAGCCCGGGATCATTGGTCACCAGTGCGCCGGCATCCCCGAAGGCACCCAGATTCTTGGAGGGATAGAAGGAGAAGCATCCCGCATCCCCGAAGGTTCCCGTCATCCGGCCCTTGTAGAGGGCCCCGTGGGACTGGGCGCAGTCCTCGATGAGCCTGAGCTTGTGCCGTCTGCAGATGTCCGTGATCTTGTCCATGTCGGCCACTTGTCCGTATAGATGGACTACCATCACGGCTTTTGTCCTGTCCGTGATCTTCTCCTCTATTTTGTCTGCGTCGATCTGGAAGTACTCGTCAGGCTCTGTGAAAACCGGGACGGCGCCGTTTATGGTGATGCCCATGACACTTGCGATATAAGTGTTTCCCTGAACGATCACCTCGTCCCCCGGTCCGATTCCCAGAAGCCTGACAGCTATCCAGAGGGCATCCAGTCCGCTTGCCAGTCCCACACAGTGCCCGGCGCCCGTGTAGGCGGCAAAACGCTCTTCAAAGGAGGCGACCTCCTTTCCCAGCACATACCAGCCGGAGCGGAGCACGGACAGCGCCTTTTCTTCAAATTCCTTTTGGTATTTCTCAAAACCGTAGTCCATACGGTTGGGCATGATCTCCATTTGATCCATCTGTTGAATCCTCGTTATTCTGTTATGTTTTCGCAGACGGTTGCCCGTCTGTTCCTATGTCCGAGAAGCGCTGTGAACGCATCGGCCCTCGCTTTTATCCGTGGGCATCCCTGGTGTCGATCCTCACTCTTGCCCGTTGTGCGTTCCGGCTGTCTCTTTGTCCGCTGGGGCGGCGGGGCTGCCGCTTTTTCGGTACGCCCAGAATTTGTTCAGAAAAAAATTCAGCGGCACCGTCACGCAGAGGTTGACGAAGGTGGCTATGAAATGGGGGATCCCCAGAAGCCTTTCCTGAACGAAGAGCAGCATTCCTGCCAGCACCAGCTCTGTCAGCCCGTAGGAAACATATACCTTGGCCAGCGCCCTGTACCATGGCTGGGCATCCCGCTCCTTTTGGCTGAACACAAAGCGGCTGTTCAGCAGGTAAGATATCAGTACCGTGATGAAAAAGGCGATCAGGTTGCATATCTGCTCGTGCAGGAGGAAAAGGTAATATCCGGCGTTGGAGATCAGATAGGTGAGGACTGTGTTCAGGGCACCCACCATGCCGAATTTGATGAACTGCAGCAGGGCCGTGCCCTGAAGCTTTTCCATAATCTGACGCAGATTCATTTTCATACCTCTCTTTGTGCTAAGCACCCTATCGTCAACAGGCTGAAGCCTTTCCGGTCAATTTCCCGCAGCTCTGCGGCAGGAAAGTTCATTACCGAACCCCGAAACTGCTCAGGCCCGTGGCGGGAAAGCTCATTACCGAAGCTGCTCAGGCCCGTGGCGGAAAAACGCATTACCCAAAATGCTCAGGCCTGCAGCGCCATGTAAGAATTGTGGTACTCGGGACAGTAGGTCACATCCGCATCGAACCAGTCGGGGGGGATGAAGGCCTCTGCGGCCTCACGGCTGCCGAACTCCACCTCCGCCATGATCAGAGGTGCGATGGGCGGGTCAAACACGTCCAGCTCGATGGTAAGACTATAGTCTGCCGGAGGACAAGGAAAGCCTCTTCTTTCCTGAAAGGAAGGGTGGGGCAGAGGGATCAGGTAGCGCTTCTTTGAGATGATCCTGCCGTCAGCCTTTTCTTTCAGATGGTAATAGGCTTCCTTCGTCAGAGGAAGATTGCTCTCCTCCCTTGCCATCATGCCGCTGCCCTTGTAGGTCAGATAGTATTCATCGTCTTCCCTGCGGACGCGGACCACCGGCGAGGTGTTCAGATAGCCCTGCTCAATGTGGCGGAAGGGATAGCTTTCCAGATCCGCAGGCAGCTCTTTTATCGTAAATTTCCGTTCGATTTCCATATACGATTCTCTCCTTACCCCATCATGAAATAAGTTTCTCCCTGCAGCAGCCTTGTAAAGAAATACACACCGCAGAAAAGCTGGTACGCAAGCACGACGCCGGTGACGGCAAATGCGGCCTGAAAAAAACGGACATGCTTTTTCTTTTTCAGGAGAAGCAGCCACTTCTCAAAGCTGTACAGAAAGACCAGAAACAAGGCGAAACAATAGCCCCAGAGGAAGTTGCCGTCTCTGGAGCGGCTTCCGGTCTCCACCAGACACAGCGCCTCCAGAAATCCTATGCCGGTCATGCCCCAGGCGAACCTGTACCTTCTGTCCCGCAGGAGCTCTCCCAGAGAGAACAGCAGCACGAGCAGAGGAAAGGCGACGGAACAGAGCACTGCCAGCTTTGTCTTGTTGGCGTGGAGGGAGAAGGTATACCATGGCGAGAAAGTCATTCCGTTGCCGGTATTGGCCCCGAACAGTACCATCTGCTGCCATAATATGACCCCGCAGGCCGGCAGGACTGTGCTTCCCATCAGGAAAACCTGCCGGAAGGGTACCCGCCGGCACAGATCCGCAAGAAGCTTCACTGCCAGCATAGGGGCAAAGACAGTGAGGAAGCTGGGCTTGATGCCCGTGCAGAGAAACAGCAGACCTGCCAGACACAGCCACTGGCGCAGCGTCATTTTCTGCCGGTAGCGGGGTTCCGTTTTTTCATAGCACAGTATGGCGGCCAGTGCGGCCAGCTTCATGCACTGGTAAGTGGAATTGTGCCACAGATTGCCCGACTGGTAGCTGACATAGCGGTACTCCCCGGCAAAACGCCAGAAAAAAGGCATCACAAAATTCAGAGCAAGAGAGGCCCCCAGCGTCAGCACGTCGGTTCCCCTGCGGGCCAGAAGCAGCTGCAGCAGTCTGTCCGTGAGCACAATGGACAGCACCGTCACCGCCCCGAGGAAGACTGCTATGAGCACGGTGGATCCCCCTCCCAGCCAATGTAGGAACTGGTAGGCATATGCCGTGAAGCTGTAATACCACCCGTCATCTATGATCATGCTGATGTGGTAGGGCAGATCCGACTGGAAATATCGGTTGTCATAGTCCAGCGGCTGGATCGACTGCATATAGAACAAGTATACGCAGAGAACCCCATACGCCAGAACGGCGGCCCATAGAACCGAAACCGCATATTTTGCAGCTTTTTCCTTCATTTTTTCCCCTTGCTTCCTTTTCCTGAGCGCCCGAAGGCATCCCCGTTCAGGAGGATGTTTTTTTGCCTGCGCTCCGAGCCCGCACATTCTGCGTTTCCCACAGAGATTCTTCACTTGTTTCCTATGTGATATTCTAGCGAAACACGGCCTTGTTGTCAAGCGGATTACGGTTTTTGCGGTGATGGACGGACAGACAGCTGAGCAGACAGAGCTTCTTTTTACAGCTTCTTTGAAACTGCATTTTTATACGGCTTCTTTCTGAAACTACATTTTTGGTGCTTCTTTCTGAAACTGCATTTTTGGTTGACAGGAGCTGTCAAATGTGGTAGGGTGGAAGGGAAATCAGGAAAATCATCAACCGAGAAAATCACCGATTAAGAAAAGAATCAAAGAAAAGGAGGAATTTATGTTAAGCATTGTGGGAAGAGAGGCTGCCGCAAACTGAATACATGGCGGGGCGCAGTGCGTGAGCACGGAGTCTGCCCTGTTTCCGGCGGGAAATCTGCCGGTGTATCTGCCTTACAAGGTGCTTAGCATAGTTCATTCCTCTGGGCAATGGGCCTGTTTAAGTCTGCTCTTTTCAGGCTTATAGGTTTGGGAGCCCAAGGGCCGGATGTTTTTCCTGCGCTGCAGGAGGTGTTCGGCCGATGACATAGAGAGTTCATCGGATATTCGGGTGAATAGGCGTATGGAAAGCATGGCTGTCCGGCTGTGCTTTTTGTGTGCGTTTTTCTGACCGGTACGTTGGACTCAGAATGACATGAATTTGAATGACCATGGGAGAAGTGCGCCTTGAGGACAGATACCCATGGCCATTTTTTGTTTCCGGTTATTCCTGCGGGCAATGAGTCAGGTCAGTAAAGCTGACTTTGTGCCGTGCTTGCACGAGCATAAAGCCAATTCATAATTGGCTTTGCGAATGCCGCACATCAAGCTTGATACCCCGCCAGCTTGCCGCAAGGTATTTGATTTTGTCTGTCAGCCGGGCAGGAGAGGCAGAAATCAGAACAAAGGCACCCAAGCAGGCAAAGGCACCGAAAAACAGAGGCACCGAAAAAGGCGTCGAGTGACGAAGAAAACAGAAAGCATAGAAGACAGAAACAGAAACAAAAGACAGAAACAGAAACAAAAGACAGAAACAAAAGACAGAAACAAAAGACAGAAACAAAAGACAGAAACAGAAACAA
>CANOFQ010000147.1 GCA_947565325.1 uncultured bacterium | reverse complement strand
TGGCCGCCATGACGATGATGCCCTCGTTGACGCCGAAGCCGTCCATCTCCACCAGAAGCTGGTTCAGGGTCTGCTCCCTCTCGTCATGGCCGCCGCCCATGCCGGTGCCTCTGCGTCTGGCCACCGCATCGATCTCGTCTATGAAAACGATACAAGGGGAATTCTTCTTCGCCTCCTCGAACAGGTCCCTCACACGGGAGGCTCCTACGCCCACGAACATCTCCACGAAATCAGAGCCCGAGATACTGAAAAAGGGAACGCCTGCCTCCCCTGCCACGGCCTTGGCCAGCAGCGTCTTGCCCGTACCGGGAGACCCCTCCAGAAGCACGCCCTTGGGGATGCGGGCCCCCACCTTGGTGAACCTGCCGGGATCCTTGAGGAAATCCACGATCTCCTCCAGCTCCTCCTTCTCCTCCTTCAGCCCTGCCACCTGCTCGAAGGTAATGCTCTTGTCCCCCAGGAACAGCCTTGCCCGGCTCTTGCCGAAATTCATCATCCTTGCGTTGCCGTTGCCTGCGCTCTGGGCATTGAACATCATGAAGAGGATCACTACCCCCACCACGATCAGCATGGGAACCAATGTGGTCAGCACCCAGCCCTCTCTGGGCACGTCCTTTACCAGCGGGTCGAAGCCGTAGGACCGGGCCAGCTCCTCCGCCTCCATAATATCCGTCACATAGATCTCCCGCTCCGTGCCGCTTGTCAGCTCCACCCGCAGATACCCCGTGGGAGTCTCCTTGTTGGGGTGTACCTCTATCTCCCTCACACGCTGGGCCTCCATGTCTGCGATGAGCTGCTCTCTGGTATAGGAATCGTCCACCCGGTTCAGCGCCGTCAGCACCACCACGGCCAGCAGGAGCACCATGATAAATGTCAAATATGAATTAAACCCTCTGCCGTTATGCCTCAACTTGCATGCCTCCTATTTGTCGAATTCCACTACCCCGATATAAGGCAGGTTGCGGTATCTCTGATCATAGTCCAGCCCGAAGCCCACCACGAACTCGTCCGGGATCTGAAAACCCGTATAATGTACATCCACGTCCACAACCCGCCTGTCCGGCTTGTCGAGGAGCGTGCAGAGCTTCAGGGACCTGGGGCCCCTTGCCATGAGCATCTCCAGCAGGTAGCTCAGCGTCCTGCCGCTGTCCACGATATCCTCCACCACCAGAACATCCTTGTCCCTGATCGGATCGTCAAGATCCTTCACGATCTTTACCACGCCGCCCGACTTGGTGCCGCTGCCATAGCTGGACACGGACATGAAATCCAGCGATACCGGCACCGATATCCTCTTCGCCAGCTCGCACATGAAAAAGCTGCCCCCCTTCAGGACACAGATCATATGCACCTGCTTTCCCTCATAATCCCTGCTGATCTCCTGACCCAGCGCCTGAATCCTCGCTTCCAGTTCCTTCTCCGGCAAAAGTACTCTGATGTGTTCCGACATTTTTCTCCTCCGTTTCGCTGCCTCCGCAGCCCCTGCTCTCCCTTGTGACAGTCCCTGTGGCAATTCTTGTAAAAGTTCCCGCTGCGATTCCTACTGCAATCCTTGTGAAGGTTCCCGCTGCGATTCCTACTGCAGTCCTTGTGAAGGTTCCCGCTGCGATTCCTGTGAAGGATCTTGCAGCAATCTTACCTGCAGAATCCGTTTCGTATTCTGGTCCACCTTGCAGGACTCGCTGATCCGGCCGCCTATGATCCACAAGATATGGTTCCCCGCAGCCAGCAGCGGCATCTCGTCCCGAAGCTGTTTTGGGATCTTCTCCGTGATCATATATTTCTTCAGGGACTTATGCGCCGCATTGCCCCCGCCGTCCGCTATGGTCAGATAGTCCCCGGTGCGTCTGGTGCGAATCACCAGGGATTCTTTCATTTTATCATAATCAAGCCATTTCGTATACTGATTTTTGGGCAGTTCCAAGGATTTTTCCGCCGGTTTTTCTGCCGGTTTTTCCGCCGAAAGCATATTTTCCGCCGAAAATAGCGTAAATTCTATTTTTCCCTGCTTTCCCAGATCATAAACAAAGAAATCCTCAGGATTTTCCCTGAAAGAAGGAACCGTCACACCCTCCTGCCGCCAAGCAGGGACATCCTGCCTTCCTGTTCCGTTCCGCTCCGTCCCGCTGTATGGTTTGATTCTGCTGCCGGGCGCTGTCTCCTGCGCAGCTATCCTGCGCTCCAGCGTCACGGTGCCGTACTGACGCACCGCAGTGATTCCAAAGGGCAGATCCACGCTTCGGTTTCCCTCCCTCAGAAAGAGGGCCAGAACATCCCGGACATGGATCTGTCCCATATCCTTTCCCGTGGGGGAGAGGCCCACCAGCAGCTCATGCAGCATCCGCTTCCGGATCGCCGGATGAAAGCCAAGAAACGCCTCCACGTCAACCCTCCGGCCCTGCGTTCCTGCGGCGGCTGGCGCTTTCCCCTTCGTACCTGCTTCTGAGCCTGCGCCGGATCCCGGCCCTGCGGCGGCCGACTGCTCCGCACAGCAACCCACAGTCTGCGGCGCCTGCCCCTTCACGCACACCGCCAGCGCCTCCGCCGTCTGCTGCCGCAGGTATTCCTCCGTCTCCGCAAGCACCTCCGCCGTCCTGCGCATATGCTCCACGGCACCCGGAAAAAGCGCCTCCTCCGCATAGGGCAGTATATGGTGCCGGATGCGGTTTCTGCTGTAATCATCCTCCTCGTTGGTGCTGTCCCTGCGCCACAAGATCCCTCTGGCCTCCAGATACGCCTCCACCTCCCTGCGTTCCAGACATAAGATCGGACGGATGATTCTGTCACGCAGAGGCGCTATGCCGCAGAGCCCCTTCAGGCCGCTGCCCCTGAACAGATGGAAGAGCATGGTCTCCCCATTGTCATTGCTGTTATGGGCCACTGCGATTCTGGCGCCCCCCATACCGTCTGCCGCCTTACGAAAGGCCTCGTAACGGATCCGCCTTCCCGCATCCTCCTGAGAACACTTCCACTTCCTCGCCAGACCGGGCACATCGGCCTTCCTCAGAAAAAAGGGAAGCTCTGCCTGCCGGCACAGCTCCTCCACGTACCGGGCATCCTCCGCCGCATCCGTCCGGATGCCATGGTCCACATGAGCCACGGCAAGCTCCAAGGGCACCCTTCTTGCATATTCCAGCAGCAGAAACAGCAGGCAGAGCGAATCCGCACCGCCGGAAACGCCCACCACGATCTTGTCACCGGGAGCTGCCATGCCATGCTCCTCTATGTATGAAAATACCTTCTGTTCCGTCTTTTGCGTGATACCCATATGAACACCAGCCCTCTCGGCCCTCTTCTCAGAAACATCTTATCCCATAAGGCCGGAAAAGTCAAACATTCCATACACGGCCGGTCAGCTTTTCCAGATCCCGATCACCCCTATGGTCATATCATCCTGAATCCTTCCGCCGCTGGCATGCAGGGCCATGCGCAGCAGCCGCTCTGCGAACTCGCCGGGATTTCGGTCCTGAATCCCGGCAATGGCGCCTGCCATGGTCTTTTCGTACTCATCATACCCGAAAGCGTCCACCACTCCGTCGGACACCATGATCAGATAGTCTCCGTCCTCCAGCTTTTTGTACATGGGCCTGACCTCCAGCTGCCGGAAGACCCCAAGCGGAAGGTTGCCGGCCGTCAGCGGCTCCACCTTGGATCCTCTTTTTAAAAAGGTCACTGCGCCCCCCACCTTTCTCAGCTGACAGCTCCCCTCATATAGGTCGATATCACATATGTCCAGCGTGGGATGGTTGCCGTCCTCCCCTGCTGCGAACAATGCCGTATTTACCATATTGATGGCCGTCTCTGCGCCGTATCCCGCCTCCAGCATCTTTTCCATCAGATCCAGGACCCTGCCGCTGTCCCTGCCGGCCTTTTCGCCGGAGCCCGTGCCGTCGGAGAGCATCACCGTGATCCGGCCCTTGTCCCTCTCCGTCACCGCATAGTTGTCCCCTGAAACCTTTTCGTCCTCCTTCACTGCCCGGGAAAAGCCCGTGAGCACCACGAAGCCTGTCTCCTCCTCCAGCAGAAAGCTCTGAGGCTCCGCCTCCACCACATAGGGACTGGCCACGGAGGGCTGCAGCCTTTTGTCCAGCAGCACGGAGATCATGTCCGCCGCCTCGTCCACGGAGACCTTGGCTCCGCCGTGGGTGCTCATGGTCAGGACAATGGCCCGCCGCCCGTTCTCTCTGGGCACATAGCAGGGCCCGTCCACCTTGATTCCCTCCTCTGCCAGCGCCTGTGTCAGCAGCCGCCTGCGCCTGCTCTCCATGGGCTGGAAAACCAGCACCTGACAGGCCGCCTCCGTCATGATCTTGGCCATCTCGTTCAGGTGCCCGCTGATGATCTGCCGGTTCTCCCAGAGCCTTCTTTCTGTCAGAACCGTCTCCCGGTCCCTCTGATCCGCCTCAAATTCCTGATCAAAGCTTTTCGCCAGCTCAGAAAAGCTGTCCGCATAGCCCAAGAGCCTCTGACGGCACAGATCCGACACCTGAGCCGTCCGCAATTCTTTATCCTGTCCCTTACGCCCGATCATCCGACCTCACTCCTTTTTAAGCCGGGCGGCGCAGAATCCCTCATGACGATCCTTCCGCCGCCTCAAAATAGAATCTCATCGATCCTATATTATAAAAAGGCATGTTCTCTTTTTTTGTCAAAAACGAGCACCGTATCCCCTAAAGTTTTGCGACAAAAAAAGCAGGAGCCCTTTCGCCCCTGCCTGTCATTTATTATTCTGTTTAAAAAGAACCTCACCCTCGTAGACCAGACCCAGCTTTTCCCTTGCTATGTCCTCTATGTACCCCTTTGTCTGAACCTCCTTGCCGAACCGTTCTATCTCCTCGCTCCTCTTCCTTTCATCCTCGATCTCAGCCTCCAGCTGCTGTATCTCAGCCTTTCTGTCGTCCACCTTCCGGCGAAGGTCCACGCCCTTTATGGCTACAGAGATCGTGATCATCAGCACAACCAGCGAGACCAGAAACATGCCCAGCCGGTTCTGCGGCTTCTTTCGGTATGCTACTCTCCGCCGTCTTGCCATAATCCATCCCCCCTTTCGCCACGGCAGCCCTCCGGCTCCCGATCTTTCGGTTCTCCGCCCTCCGGTTCCCGATCCTCCGGTTCTCCGCCTTCCGGCCACACTTAGGTTTCTTCTCTTCTACTTCTTGAGACCTATTTTAAACATTTTCAGAGAAACCGTCAATCTGTTTTTTATGCCCCGCCCAAGTTTTCTCATCCTGCGGCGCATTCCCTCCCCTGCCCTACGGCGGGCCTTCCCCGCTCTGGCCCCTATGTACCCGAAGGGTCTCCACAGCCAGCGCAGCACTGTCCCAATCAGCCCCAGCAGCTTCGTAATCGCCAGAGAGGCATATTTCACCAACGGCGGGCTCACCAGCTTCTTATAAGCAAATATCCCCGTCATGGCACCTATGACGGAAAACCATCTCATGCTGCCGTTGCTCTCCCGGTACATGAGCAGGAACACCTCCGTCCCGCAGTAGATCCAGAAGCCCAGATCCTCCAGAGACACCAGAAAAGAGCCGTGGCGGACCACCCGTCTGAAAATCCGCAGCAGATCGTACACAAAGGTTATGAAAATGCCCATGAGAAAAGAATGCAGAAGGAATTCGTTCTCACTTACCATATGCTCACCGGAACAGTCTGGTCAGGAATGACTCGTTCTTATGGCCTGCGCCGGACACATCGGAATAGGTAAAGCTGTCGATCTTTCCGTCTATGTCCACCTCTCCCTTTTCCAGGGTCAGCCGGCTGACATGCAGCTCATCCCCCTTTATCATCAGCATGCCCTGCTCCGTCTCCAGCAGTATCTCATGTATGTCAAAGGAAAGCACGTCGTTCACTCCGTTGATGGCGCAGCTTCTTCGGTTCGTCATCATGACCTTGTGCATACGGCTGCTTCCGCTCAGATCTTCCATACCTATGGCCCTCTCTTCCTTATTCTTTCATGCCGTACCGGCATTACCGCCGCAGGGTATGTCTCTCGGTACGCCTTTCGCCCGGCATTCAACCGCCCGACAGCGGCGCCCGCTATACCGGCCGGCAGCTGGTATGCCGCCATTCGGCAGTCCCTGCGGAAGGTTTTTCGTCTGGCACACACCCATTCGACAGTCCCTGTCCGGCGGCCGCCCCATGGCATGCCGCCATTTCGGCGTCCATGAAAAAATATATGAGGAAATTGCGGAAAAAAGAACCAAAACCATGCCTCGGCCCTTACAGATAGCGGAAAAGCTCCTTGGCCTCCTCCTTGCGCATGGTTTCCTGGACATCCAGCACCTCCACCTTCACCTCTCTGTTGCCGAAAGAGATGGTAATGATGTCGCCCACCTTGACCTCCGTGCCCGCCTTGGCCGGCTTGTCGTTTATCATGACCCGCCCGCTGTCGCAGGCCTCGTTGGCCACGGTACGGCGCTTGATCAGCCTTGATACCTTCAGATATTTATCCAGTCTCATGATAACCCTCCCATAGTTTTCTATATACACTGCATTCCAATTGCCTTCTGTATACGCTACATTCCATATACGTTGCCGTTCATAAAGGTGAATAGCCACATTTCCTGCATCAAGATCGGGCATGCGAAGCAGATTCACATTGCCCTCTATAAAAACGTCTTCTGCTGCCAGTTCTTCTATAAGAAAAGCCCGGCGAAGCGTCCGCTCCGGCCGAACGGAGGACACCTCATCGGGCTTTTATTCCAGTACGCCACTGCCCTTACGGACAGCCGACTTCTGCCAACCTGCGCTCTTATTCGTTCACCATATCCTTCAGGGCCTTGCCAGCCTTGAACTTAGGTGCCTTGGAAGCAGGGATCGTAATTGTCTTCTTCGTCTGGGGATTTCTTCCTTCTCTTTCCGCCCTCTCGCTCACCTCGAAGGTTCCGAAGCCTACAAGCTGAACCTTTCCGCCATTCTTAAGCTCTTCAGCCACCACATCCGTAAAAGCCTTCAGCGCCTTCTCCGCATCCTTTTTAGAAATACCAGCCTGCTCAGCTACAGCTGCAATCAATTCTGTCTTGTTCATTCCGAACTCCTCTCTTCCTAAATTGAGTTTTCATTTCAGTACATTGCTTAGCCTTGTAGTTTTCACATGGAAACGAATATAAATATACTCACTTTTCCAATGTTTGTCAAGGGGTTTTCCCCATAAACATAAAGTTCTCCTCATCGTTCCGCTTCGTGAGAAACCCGCAGGGAACCATGCTCCAGCAGTTTACAGCCGCCCGCCACAACGGCAAACACACCGGCCGCCAGAATCCGACAGGTATACTGCCAATGCTGTTCCGAATGGTTCTGTGTGAGAAAAAACCATGCAAAGGGATAGAGCGCCAGCACGAAATAGGCGGCAGAAGCGGACAAGCTGCCCATTATTCCGGAAATGGGCGTTTTTGTCCTGCTGAATGCCTTCAATGCCTTCACTAGGAAAAGGAACATAAGGAGCGTTATAATCAGAATATAGCACCAGTTGGAAAAAGGCCGGATGTTTTTCTCCAGCACACTGAAAAAGCCTTTTAACCTTGAATACCCCTCTGCGCTGCCGGTTCTGACAAAAACAGTCTGAAGGGCGTCCCGAATGCAGCTGCTCCCGGTAAGACAATCGGCAAGGATCCACTTTGCAGCCCACATTCCCACATATCCAATGCTCCATTCTATGCTGTTTTTCAGGATGCCCAGCATATTCCTTTTGAGATTGCCTTCACAGAAATACAGATAGATTCCCAGCGGATATACCAAGGTCACTAGGGGATAGGTCAGAAAGTCAAAATAAACCGTCGCCATTCCGACCGTCAGAAAAAAGAACCCATACCATCCCCGCCTGACCAGAGTATCGCTCATTTTCAGCTGGATGAGCATGGCCGCCGTCAGAACATAAAAACAGATGCTCAGGGACAATGAGGCATAGGTGCTGACAAAGAACAGAAACGGAAGAGAGATCAAAAAAGCCTTTGCCAGAGGATATGCGCCCTTCCGGCAAAGGGCCATCACGACCCCTCCGGCCAGAAGCAGCTGAACAGCGGCCTGAAGCAGACGTATGGTATTGAATGACGTAAGAAGCAGGAGCGGCTTCAGAAAAACCAGATATCCATGCCAGTATCTTGCATAGCTCACTTCACGGGGCTGCGGAGCTCCGGTAAGATAGTCTTTCAGGGAACGCCCCGGCCACCATCCGTCCTCATCTTCCTCCGTAGCCGCATCATAGCTTTCACTGCGGTACATATGCAGCACCTGCTCAAGAATACTGTGCCGGTCGGAAGAATAGACCGCATGCTCCAACATCAGACAATCCGTAAAATTTCCGGTCAATGTAGAGCGATATCCCTCTATCAGCACTTCATCTTCAAATTCCTTCTCTATCATTTCTGTTCTTTG
>CANOFQ010000146.1 GCA_947565325.1 uncultured bacterium | reverse complement strand
CATTTTTTCCTAGTATTTCTTTAGTTAAAGTGGCGTGGATCGTCAAACCAGCGAGTGATCGACATAAAGGAATCGCTGCGAAAAGGAGAAGTGATATTATGGACAGATTAGCAGATGGTCAGTTCAGACTAGACATGGGTAAGGAGCAGATGAAGAAGACGGGGTTCAGGTATGATCATGAGATGGACTGCTACATATACAGATTCCCGGCCTACAAGCACAATGGAGTCCCGCTGGTCTTCTGCAGGCTCTTGGTAGACGGCGGCACACAGACGGTAAGGCTCGGCGTGTATGATTCAAACGGCCTGCTGTATTATCCGTACTATGACAGGGAATATGGACGGAACGAGATAGTCCCACGGATAGAAGAGGCGATACTGTCTGAGCTGCACAGACTGGGAGCCGTGGAGGTGGCATGACATGAAGATGATTCTCACGTCGGAATGCGAGGGATGCGAATACGGGACTGTTGACGACAGCAACAAAGCAAGGATAAAGGTGAGATGCGGGTTCAGGAACAAAGAGTACCACTATGGGCAGTGCGTCCCATGTGACAGCAAGAAGAAAAGGAGAGAGTCGGCGTATGACGGAAAGGATCGCACAGTTTGAAAAAGTAAGCATGAAGCAGTTCATGGATGACTGGATCTGTACGTTCGGGAACAGACCAGACCATATAATCACAGAGATATACAGCGGGATCAGGCTGCCGGAACGGAAGACGAGACACAGCGCAGGGCACGACTTCCATGTGCCCTACGGCATGAGCCTGCGGCCCGGAGAGACGGCTAAGATACCTACCGGGATAAGGTGCAGGATGGACTATGGCTATGTGATGCTGATCTTCCCAAGGAGCAGCCTAGGGATCAGGAAGCAGATGTTCATCACCAACACGGTTCCCGTGATCGATGCCGACTACGTGGATGCAGAAAACGAAGGCCACATCTTCATATGCATAAAGAACTGCGGTGGCAGCGTTCTTGAGCTGAAACCGGGGGAAGCGTTCGCACAGAGTGTCTTCGTGCCATACGGTGTAGCTGACAATAAGGAGGTAACGGCCGGAAGGACTGGCGGGATCGGGAGTACTACTGAAGCATAAAATGCCAGGAAAGGAGCTGGAGCCGTGCGCACATGAAGGATATCCTGGCTCCTTTGTGAATATATGGACAACGACCTATTGAAATATGCTGTTGACAATGGTATGATAGACTTATCATACGTGCAAGAGCAGATTGAGATGAAGAAAAGAGAAGAGTTGCTGGAAAGACACCCATATAAGATATGGGAGGGGAAGGACGGCAAATGGTACACGTACCTGCCGGACAGAAAGAAAGGGAGGGTGCTGAGGAAAAAATCATCTAGAAAAGCAGTGGAGGACGACGTTGCAGATTACTGGAGGCAGGAGCTTGAAAACCCGTGTCTGAGGGATGTCTTCGAAGAATGGATAGACCGCAAGCTGGAGATGGGAGAGATAAGCGCCCCGACATATGAGAGGTACAAAATCGACTTCGGACGGTTCTGCGGGGATATCTGTGACAGAAGGATCAAGTCTGTCAGCCAGGACGAGATAGAGGACTTCCTGATAGGATGTGTCGTCAAGTTCCATCTGACCACCAAATCGTTTTCAAACCTGAAGACAATCGTCAGGGGCGTGTTCAAGAGGGCGAAGAAAAAGAAGTACGTAGACTTCAGCATCACAGAGACGATAAACGACATGGAAGTGTCAAAGAAAGTGTTCAGGTCTGAGAAAAAGCCAGATGCCGACGACGTATTTGACGAGGACGAGTTCGCAAAAGTCGGAAGATGTTTGTGCGAGAGCCCCGACATCGTGAACATGGGGCTTCTGCTGGCGTTCGTGACGGGGCTTCGGGTCGGGGAGCTGGCGGCGCTGAAATGGTCTGACTATGACGGCATCTGTATCAGGGTGCAGAGGACTGAGACGAGATATAGGGACGGGGGCGGCAGTTATGTCTATGGCATAAAGGACGATCCGAAGACCGACGCAGGGATCCGTGACGTAGTGATCCCGCCGGGCTGTCTATGGGTGGTGAAGAAGATACGTCTGGAAAACCCGTTCGGAGAGTATATGTTCGAAAAGGACGGTGAAAGGGTAAAGACGTACTCGTTCAGGAAGAGACTGTACCTTGTCTGCGACAAGTCGGGAGTGCCAAGGAAGTCACCGCATAAGATCAGGAAGACATATGCGAGCATACTTCTGGACAGCCAGCTCTCCGAGAAGTTCATAACGGACATGATGGGGCACACAGACATCCAGTGCACGAACCAGTTCTACGGGCGGAACCGGAAGACGAAAGAAAAAAAAGCCGAGATCCTGAACGGGATCCCGGAGTTCAGCGCAGTGTCCAGATGATCGAACATATGTCTGATTACTTTTTTGATTACCTTCTGATTACCTGATGCCCGGAAACCCAGTAAAATCAAGGGTTCCAGAGTGGAGCATACGGGATTCGAACCCGTGACCTCCACACTGCCAGTGTGGCACGCTCCCAACTGCGCTAATGCCCCATAACCACATTATAACATAAAAAAGCAAAATTACAATACATAAAATGAAAAAAGAAAAAAGGGAAAAGAGGCTGAAAAGAGAGAAAAAGAGGCATAGGGTATTGTGGAGACGGACAATCTGCAATATAATAAAGAGATAAATCCCTAAAAAGACAATCCAGGGCGGGAAACAGCAATAAGCCGAGGATCCGGCAAAGACAGACATTCAAAAGAGAGAGAAGGAGCAGCTATGCAGGCAGAAAACAGTCAGGGCAGAGGAATACGTTTGTTGAAAAAGGGCAAGAAGGGGATCGCACGCATTCTGTTCAGCCGGATCGGCTTGTTCCTGACGCTGATGCTGCTGCAGATACTGTTTCTGGTGAGCCTATATTACTGGTTCCGGGAGCTGAGGCCTCATATGTACAGTGCAATGATGCTCTTCGCAGTGGTCATGGTTCTGTATCTGCTGAACAGCAGACTGGACCCCACTGCCAAGATCACATGGCTGGTGATCCTGATGCTGATTCCGGTGTTCGGGGCATTGCTTTATCTTTATGTGCAGCAGGACATCGGGCATAGGGCGCTGAAGGAGCGGTTCGGCCAGATGGTGGCAATGACGAAGGAGGCCATCCCGCAGTCGGAGGGCCCTCTGGAAGGTCTTGCGGCGGAGAACCCGGGGGCGGCTTCCCTTGCCCGCTATATCACCAGAAGCGGCTGTTGTCCGGTGTATGACCACACGGAGGTGACTTATTTTCCGGTAGGGGAGGATAAGTTCTCGGAGCTGCTTAAGCAGCTGGAGAGTGCGGAGCATTTCATTTTTCTGGAATATTTCATTATCAGCGAGGGGCTGATGTGGGGAGAGATTCTGGAGATTCTGGCCCGAAAGGCAAAGGAGGGCGTGGATGTGCGGCTTCTGTACGACGGTACCTGCGAGCTTGCCCTTCTGCCCCATAAATATCCGAAGCTTCTTAAGGAGCTGGGCATCAAGTGCAAGGTGTTCGCACCGGTGTCTCCCTTTATCTCGACCCATTACAATTACCGGGATCATAGGAAGATTCTGGTGATAGACGGACATACTGCCTTTAACGGCGGCATCAATCTGGCGGACGAATATATCAACCGGATAGAGCGCTTCGGACATTGGAAGGACACCGCCGTCATGGTCCAGGGGGAGGCGGCAAAGAGCTTCACGTTGATGTTTCTGCAGATGTGGAACATCGATGTCAGGGAGCCGGAATTCAAGAAGGCCCTGAACTGGCCCGTTCTGCCCAGAGAGAGGGCGAAGGGCTATGTGATTCCCTACGGGGACTGTCCACTTGACGATGATAGAGTGGGCGAAATGGTGTATATGGACATTCTGAACCGTGCCCTGCGGTATGTGCACATTATGACGCCCTATCTGATACTGGACGGAGAGCTGGAGACGGCACTGAAGTATGCAGCGGAAAGAGGCGTGGAGGTGGCTCTGATCCTTCCGGGCATTCCGGACAAGCGGCTGCCCTATGCGCTGGCGAAGACACATTATGGGTCCCTTTTAAAGTCAGGAGTGAAGATTTATGAGTACACCCCGGGCTTTGTCCATGCGAAGGTGTTCGTCAGCGATGACAGAGAGGCGGTGGTGGGAACCATCAATCTTGACTACCGCAGCTTGTACCATCACTTTGAATGCGCCACCTACATGTACGAGGCGGGCTGCATTCCCCGGATCGAGGCGGATTTCCAGTCGACCCTGCAGAAGTGCCGTCAGGTGACGGAGGAGACGGTCAGGAAAGAGAAGCTGACTGTGAAGCTGACGGGGGCGCTGATGAAGGTAGCTGCGCCGCTGCTGTAGACCTGAGGATAGGGGAGGGAAAGATTTTCCATTTTCTTTCCGCAGCGCATTGTCCTGAGGGGCGGAATATGATATGATGATACAGAGAGGAACAAAAGGTTCGGCGATTGCTGAGGAGGGTGACGGATTATGCTGCTGAGTATGAAGAAGGACGTAAAGAAACAGGTCAAACGGGTGTGCAGACAGGCGGAGAAGCTTTTCAAGGAATTCGGGGAGGGAAAGTCTTCAGCTGAGTACGATACCAATGTAGTACTGATCAGGATGGACAAGATCGAAAATGAGCTGAAGGAGCTGCGGGAGCTTGTGAACCGTGAGAAGAAGCAGCAGTACATGGAACGGATAGGGCGGCCGGCCGCACGCTGAGAGCCGGGAAGAAGCTTGTAGCGGTAAGAAAGAATCAGGATAGGTCACCCCGCTGTCTGTAGCGGGGTTCAATAAGGGCTCCTATGATAACCTCCAAATCATAGGGGCCCTTATTGACCGTATTAATGGGGTGTACCCTTCACCTTCAGGACGGTTCCGTCCGGAACATGTTCCTTCGGGCAATGGACCGGGCCAGTAATGCTGATCTGGCACCTTGTATTTGATTCAGCGGGTCTGTCCGGGTCAGGAGAGGATCTGAAAGGAAATGCTCACCATAAATCTGTCCTTATCTATCTCCAGAGCGAATTTCCCTCCGCAGGCTTCCGTGAAGCTCTGGGCGATGGACAGCCCCAGACCGCTGCCTCCGTCCGTCCGGCTCTGGTCTCCTCTGGTGAAACGTTCCGTGAAATCCTTGTCCTTTTCCGGCTCCAGACAAGAGGTGTTCTTGACGCTGGCCAGGGCAAGGCCCCCTTGTACCTGCAGGGTCACATAGACTCTGGAGCCGCCTAGAGAGTACTGGATGGCATTCTGGAACAGATTCTGGAAAACCCTGTACATACGCTGACCGTCCGCCGTGATCATTACCGGCGTTTCCGGCAGCTCGGTGCGGAAGGTGACGGGGCTGGCGTCGATCTGCTCCTGCATGTCCGCCATGGTCTGGAGCAGCAGCTTTCCGAAATCCAGTGCTTCCATGTGCACGGGCAGCTCCCCGGATGCGGCCTTGCTGACTGCGAATACGTCCTGCACCATGTTCTTCAGGCGCTGGGACTTCTGATCCAGAATCCTTACATAGTCCCTTATATGCTCCGGCAGATCCTGTTCCTGCTTCAGGAACTCCACATAGCTTATGATCGATGTCAGCGGAGTCTTGATGTCGTGGGATACGTTGGCGATCAGCTCCACCTTCATGCGCTGGCTCTTCATCTGCTCCTCCACTGCGCTGGCCATGCCGTGACGGATGTCTTCAAGCTGTTCCATGGCCCTTTCCAGATCATGCCCCGAAAATTGTGCGCCGGAATCGCATTTGTCGTAGTTTCCGTCCCTTATCTCGCCGATGCGCAGGGTCAGTGCCTCCATGTCCTTGGCGGCCTCCGTGTTTTTCCTTCCTATGAGATATTCTGCCGCCAGAAAGCCTATGAGGGCGGGGAGGAGCAGCAGGCTTCCCGCTTGTACCTGACGGGAGGAAAAGGTGACAAGCACCGTAGCCAGAGCAAGCAGGCCAAAGAGCAGTGCTCCGATGAAGGCTGCGACGCTCCGGAGCGCCATTTTCCGGGGCAGCGGGCAGCTGAGCCCCTTTGCCGAGAAGGCGGTGCAGAGTCTGCCGATGAGACTGTGCCGCCAGAAGCCCTTATTGTGCCGCAGATCGTTCCACAGCAGATAGACGCCCCAGAAAAGGCAGATCCAGAACAGAGGGTGTATGGTCTTCAGTATCGGGCCGCTCCAATCAGATATGGCAGTAACAAAGTCATACTCATAGAGGTAAGCGATTTCCTGCCACATGTACCCGGCATTGACGACAGGGACTGTCAGAATCAGGTACAGCAGGTACACTCCGGCGATCAACAGCAGCGCCTTGCACTCCACCCAGATTTTTGCCTGAATGCGGGCCAGGGCCTGTGCTGCCTGCCGCCTGCTTTTCCGGAAGAGAAGGGACAGCAGCAGAAGGATGCTTCCGGATCCGAGACAGACCAGCTTTCCGAAAAGGATGCTTCTGCGGTCTTCCTGATTCCGCCGCATCCAGTACAGAGCGCTCTCCAGCTGCCTGCTGCCGCCCTTTTGGTAGGCGCTTTCTGTGTAGAGAACGGGCTCCTTGGCCGCAGCCATGCAGATTTTGACCTTTTTCAGGCTTTCGTCCGTCTGGAAGTTGTGGTATCCCGGAACATACCATAGACTGTCATCACGGTAAAAACCGTCTCCGTAGACCTCCACGTCCCTTCCGTCCTTGACGATCCTGACCTTTTCGCCGTCGAAGTACAGAAGGAAATTGTAGCCATCCGGTGCGTTCATGCTTCCGTCCGCCTTCAGAAGATCGGAATTCGAGTAGATCTCATTTCCGTCGTACATAACCGAATAGAGGAGATTCAGGTCGCCCTTGATGCTGTCATGGTATTTTTGGGCGAGCTTCTGCTTCTGTTCCTCCGTAAGGGGGCTGATGCTCCGCCGGTAGGAGGAGTCGTAATAATCGTCTAGGGCGTCCTGAAAGCCGTCCAGGGCGTCTTGGTAATCCCGCAGGCGATCCTCATAGAAATCGAAATCCAGCTCTTCCGAAGACAGGCCTTCGGAATCCAGCAGGGAAGCCAGCATCTCGGAATAGGCGTTCTGCAGATCCCTCAGCCCGTCTGCATAGCTCTGCAGCAGGTCGAAGGAAGTGTCGGTGTCTTGGGCTATGTTCCCGGAAAAAACGGTCCGGGAACCGGTGAACGTCCCCTCTTCCAGTACTTCGCTATAGCAATCTCCATAATAGTCGCCGTTATAGCCACCGCCGTAATAAGTGCCGTCGTCGTAGCCCCATATGCCCCCCAGCCCGTCTCCGCCCGTGGCCATGATCAGGAAGCTGTCCAGACGGCCGGAGATATAGGCTCTGAACCGGCTGCTTTGCTGATAGTCGTCCTCCAGCATTTTTTCCGGCTGCAGAAGGCTGACTCCGTTCGGCTTGTTCTGCAGGATGCCGATCATGCCGTCCAGGGTCAGGCATACGCCCAGAAAGAAAACAAGGAAGCTGATGATTTTTTTACTTTTTTTCCATTTTGTATCCAATGCCCCACACCACCTTTATATATTCTGGCTCTTTCGGATTCAGTTCAAGCTTCTCGCGGATGCGCCGGATATGCACCATGACGGTGTTCTCCGATGCATAGGCCTCTTCCTCCCACACCCTGCGGTAGATTTCCTCCGCAGGAAACACCCGGCCCAGATTGCGCATGAGCAGCTCCACGATCCTTGTCTCCGTGGCGGTGAGCCGCAGGGGCTCTCCGTCCGCATACAGGATCCGCTCCTCCGTATTGTAGAGCAGCCTGCCGTTCTTGATCTGGCTGGAGCGGCAGCCGGCGTGGATGTCACCGAGACTGGTGTATCTACGGAGATGGCTTTTGACCCGGGCCGCCAGCTCCTGAGGGTTATAGGGCTTTGCCACGTAGTCGTCCGCTCCCATGGAAAGGCCCAGCACCTTGTCGGTCTCCTCGCTTTTTGCGCTGAGGACGATGATGGGGATGTTCTGCCGTTCCCGGATGCGCATCACGGCGGAGAGGCCGTCCAGCTTCGGCATCATCACGTCGATCAGTACCAGCCGCACCTGATGGACGGAGAGTATGTCCAGTGCCTGCAGTCCGTCGTAGGCCTTCAGCACCTGATAGCCTTCACCTTCCAGCAGGATGCTTATCGCTTTCACGATCTCTCTATCATCGTCTACCACCAGTATACATTCACCCATGCCGTTTACCATACCTTTCTGTCTTCCGGGAGTCCTGCCGCTGCGCCCAAGTCCGGGATTTTCGGACTCCGGAGGAGGGCTCTCCCTGAACTGTATCCTTGAGCTATTGTCAGGATACCTTTTCTTTTTTACAGATCTGCGGGGATATTTCTTACAGATTTCTTACAAAGTGTCGATTTCACGCTTTTCGCTGTCTTTTGCGCTCTGTGCGGTCTTCTTTCACTTTGGAAGTCGGAATCCTCGCTTTTTGTTTCCGTCCAGCGGGACAAGATCATTATAACAACCTTATCTGCTCGTTCCGCAATTGCCAGACGGTGTGCGATAAAAATAATT
>CANOFQ010000145.1 GCA_947565325.1 uncultured bacterium | reverse complement strand
ACTGGTTCAATCGCATGATTACATTAGGCAGCATTCAGCGTTATGCAGTATAATACGGTTCCCGTTTATACCGCTTCCGACGATTTTTAGTGACAAACCATGTCTTTTTGTGCTAGACTGAACCCATGTCCCGAGACCGCCGTTATGACGAAGCCGGCGGGTCCGGATGGGGGACGGACGCAAGAGGCGTCAAAGAGGGCAAAGGGGCACAAGGGGACAAGTGCACAAGTGCTCAGGCCCTGAAAATAAGGAGATCGGGGAAAGGGAAAATGAGAGGCTGGAAGAAAATAGGGGCATTGATTACGGCCGCCATCGTTGTGTGTGCGGCCTGCGGAAACAAGGCTGCCACCATGAGTCTCATGAAAGCGGCGGGGAGCGTGGACATCTATAATACCGAAGGGAAAGCCCTGCAGGCGGAGGAGCGGCTGAAGCTGTATTCCGGGTATCGGATGAACACCCGGACGGAAAGCTATGCATGGATCAATCTGGACAATGTGAAGCTCACGAAAATGGATGAGGAAAGCAGGATCGAAATCCAGAAGGACGGGAAAAAGCTGGGAATCATTGTTGATTCCGGAAGACTGTTCTTTAACATTACAGAGCCGCTGGACACGGAGGAGTCGCTGAACATCCGCACCTCGAACATGCTGGTGGGCATCCGGGGCACATGCGGATGGGTGGAGTCCGGGGAGGATTCCGTCCTGTATGTGCTGGAAGGCACGGTGGAATGTGCCGACGGGAGCGGAAACACGGAAAAGATCTCCATGGGGCAGAAGGCCACCGTGGCGGAGGAGATAACTGTGGAGCAGATGGAGATATCGGACATTCCCGGCTTCGTTCTGCAGGAAGAGCGGCCGGCGGACAGCTTCGGAGGGAGCGTGCGGTTTGTGTCATGGGAGGACAGCGGGCTGGAGGATCATGTGATGGACTGGAGGGATCAGTGGCTGGAGGAGGAAATGCGGCAGGCCGCAGGCATCCCTGAGGGCGACATCATGCTCAGCGACGTGTGGGAGCTGACGGAGCTTGACTGTCTGCAGAGCCACATTCAGGACATCGGCGCTCTGGGGGAGCTGCAGAATCTGACGGCTCTGAATCTGGGGGAAAACGAGATCGAAGACATCAGCGCACTGAGCGGTCTGACGAACCTGACCGTTCTGAGATTGAACGGCAACAAGATCACCCAGATCGGAGCACTGGAGAAGCTCACGAATCTGAGGGTGCTGGATCTGGGAGACAATTATGGGCTGACGGATATCAGCGCCCTTGGGAAGCTGACCGATCTGAGGGTCCTGAGTCTGTTTTACGATTATCAGATCGGAGAGATCGGCGCACTTGCCGGCCTGACGAATCTGCGGGAACTGAACCTGCTGAATACGGGCATCAGGGAGATCGGCCCCCTCAGCGGCATGGTGAATCTGGTCTCCCTGAACCTGAGCCACAACCAGATCACGGATATCAGCCCCTTGGCCGGTCTGGTAAATCTGGAGGAGCTGCAGCTGGCGTTTACGGAGGTCACGGATTACAGTCCTTTGGACAAGCTTCCCCTGATCGACAGAACGCTTTATGACAGATAGACTTTGGGCTCCCTCCGATATGCTGATCTGTTCTCATATTCATAAAACATACCGCAGCGGGTGTCGGGATATTTTCGGCGCCCGTTTTAGTTTGTTGTAATTTAAGCCGGCATGATATATAATGAAATTGCGGAGCAATCTTTATGATTCCGATTCTATCATAGTATTTTGATAATAGAATCTTATCTTAGATTCTATTATGGAATGAAGAAGTATCTTCAATTGTCAAGTTTCCGCATTTCTTTTTAAAAAAGCGGAGAGGGGAGAATCATGTACATAGATCTGTCAGGGGAATGGAAGATCCGGCTGGAGGCGGACGAGGGACCGCAGGAGGGGACGGTTCGTCTGCCGGGCATACTGCAGGCACAGGGCTACGGAAATCCGATTACGGAGCGGACGCCTTGGGTCAGCAGCCTTCATGATCCCTTCTGGTATACCCGGGAGGAATATCGGTACGGGCAGGAGAAGGGGGTCAGGGTGCCCTTTCTCTGTCAGCCGCCGAGACATTTTCTGGGGCAGGCGGTATACGAAAGGAAGTTCATGGTACCGCAGGACGATGCTTTAGAAGAGGGCGGCCTTGGACGAACAGAGCGTCTTGTGAAGGGGGAGCGCTCAGGGAAGGCAACAAGGTGGCATTTTTACGCAGAGCTGGCCAGATGGCGCAGCCGGGTATGGATAGACGGGCAGGAGCGGGGGGAGGACTGTACTCTCTGCGGACCTCACCAGATTGCGCTGGGAGGGCTGGAGCCGGGGGAGCATACCATCAGGGTGCTGCTGGACAATTCCATGCTGTACCCCTATAGGCCGGATGCCCACGGCGTGTCGGATGCGTTGGGGGCCACCTGGAACGGCATGGCGGGAGAGCTGGCGCTGATCACGGAGGATCTGCTTCTGGAGCGCAGGGAGGAGCGAAGGAGGTATGCCGCAGACCACCCAAGAACGGTGCAGGCTGAGGACGGGAGATTTCTTCTGGACGGGGAGCCCTTTTATTTCAGGGCCACCCATTTCGGCGGGGAATATCCTGTGACGGGCTTTCCGGAGACGGACGGGGCGTGGTGGGACAGGCTCATGGGGATCATCCGGGAATGGGGCCTCAACGGCATCCGGTTTCACTCCTGTTGTCCTCCGGAGGCCGCCTTTGCTGCGGCGGACAGGGCCGGGGTGGCGCTTCTGGTGGAGTGCGGCATGTGGAATCATTTCGAGGATTCCGCCGCAGGGGAGGAGATGCTTGCGCTTCTGAATCAGGAGACTCGGAGAATTCTGGACAATTTCGGCCATCATCCCTCCTTTGTGTTCTTCTCGCCCAGCAACGAGCCCGGCGGACCGTGGTACGGGCCTTTGAAAAGATGGGTGGCAGAGACGGCGGCCTACGACAGGGAGCTGGGATATGAGGGCAGGCGGCTCTACACGGCCCAGTCAGGGTGGTTTTATGACGTGCCGCCGGGGGAGATTCAGGGGGTGGATTTTATCTATTTCCACCGCTCCGGCTACGGGCCCTATATGGGAGGAACCATACGGAACCCAAAGGGATGGAGGGGAGGGGATTACAGCCCTTCACTGAGCGGGGCCGGCAAGCCAGTGATCTGTCATGAGCTGGGGCAGATCTGTGCCTATCCTGACTATTCTGTCATAGATAAATTCAATGGTTACCTTCAGCCGGGGAATTTTGAAGTGTTCCGGGAGAGCGCCAGAGCCAACGGCGTGCTGCCCTATGCGAAGGACTTTGCGAAATGCTCCGGAGAAAACCAGATCAGGCTCTACAAGGAGGAGCTGGAGGCCAATTTCAGGACCCCTCAGCTACAGGGCTTCGAGCTTCTGGACCTCCATGACTATCTTGGGCAGGGGACGGCGCTGGTGGGGCTTCTGGATGCCTTCTGGGAGGGGAAGGGATACGGAGCGCCGGAGGAATTCAGGGATTTCTGCGCCGACACGGTGCTTCTGGCCAGATGCCCCGGATATGTGTGGAAAAATACGGACAGTCCCGTGATTCCCGTGGAGATCTGCCATTACGGAAAGCGGGATCTGGAGGACGGTGTCCTTTTGTGGAGGTTGCGCCGCAAGACGGAGGTGCTGCAGTCCGGCAGGCTCGAGACGGGCAGGGTTCCCAGAGGCCGGAACACCCCGGCGGGCAGCCTTCACCTGAATTTCAGCGAAATAAGGGAAAACGCCATGCTGACGCTGGAGCTTGAGCTGATGGAGGGGATTCCTGCAAAGACCGGGGAAGAGAGGCTGCGCTTGGAAGAGAAGCCAGAGAAAGCTATGGAGATCTCCCGCAATCAGTGGCCGCTGCATATCTTTGTGGACCAGGGTGCAGAAAGTGCGCAGCAGCGGGAGGCATCGGAGCCTGCAGGTCAGGATTTCCTCTATACAAGGGACTGGAGGGAGGCCAGAGCTGCGCTGGAGGCAGGCAGAAGGGTGGTGTATTCGCCCTGGCTTTCCGAGCTGAATTATGAGTGCCCGGCCCTTTCCGGCAGAAGCGTGGGCTGGAACAGCCAGATGGGGCCTACCTGGTGCCGCACCATGGGCGTGGCGGTGCAGGAGGGACATCCCATTTTTCGGCATTTTCCCACAGAACATTCCGGGGGCTGGCAGTGGGAGGACATTCTGAGGAATGCAAGAGGCTTCCACATGGAGGGGCTGGAGGGGATCAGGCCCATCGTCCAGCCCATAGACGACTGGAACCGGAATCTCCTGCAGAGTCTGATTTTTGAGGCCAGAGTGCTGGAGGGGAGTCTGCTTCTGGTCTCCGGGAATCTGGAGGGAGGGTTTGAGGAGCGCCCGGCTGCCTACAGCCTGAAGCAGGCCATCTTTCGGTATGCGGCATCCGGGGAATTCAATCCGAAGGAGCAGGCCGATCTGGCTGCCATAGAGGCCAGGCTTTTTCCTATGCTGCGCATGGGGGAGCTTGTGCGGAGGATTTCTTATGACGGCGCTCCGTGGGAGGGGCCGGCGGAAGGCGGTACAAAAATCAGCAACGGCCGGGCTCTTGTGGAAGCGGATCCGAATTCCTCCGCCAGAGTGGAGAAGGCGGAGTTCCCTGTTGAAATTCAGATCGAGTTTCAGGAGCCTCTTTCCATGGAGGGCGTGCTGTATGTGCCGGAACAGAGGGACAGAAACCATGAGGGCTTTGTGAGGGACTACCGTCTGGATGTGAGAAGCGGGAAAGACGGAAGCTGGCAGACGGTATCAGAGGGACGGCTGCGAAACAGCTGCCGTTCTCAGAAAATATCCTTTGAGGAAACGGTGGGGGATGCCCTGAGGCTCACGGTTCTCTCTGCCTATGGCGCAGTGGACAGGCATGTCTGGGAGGAAGAGAGCCGGGGCTGGTTTCAGGTATTCCGGCCGGGCAGGGCGGTGGTACAGATAGCGGGTCTTCATGTGATATGCGATAATGAGGCCCCCTGCAGCGATGTCTTTTCCGTCGGCAGGAACGGAAAATCCCGTACTAAGGAGATAGAGTTGTAGCCGAACTATTTCTTGTGCTTTTTGGAAAGGCTCCGGAATTCTCCCAGAGTATTTTCAGAAAAATTTTGGGAATGTTCTCGGAAGTTTTTGGTACAGGGCATCAGAAGTATATGAACGCAGAGGACAGATGGATTCCTGCGGCATGGGAATGGAGGAGAAAAAATGAAGTTACATTTATTAGGGGACAAAAAAACGTCTGGCTATGGAGTCTTCGGCTGTATGTGGAGGCAGGGAGAATGTACTGCGGACACAGAGTATGTGTGCAGGACGGCAGCGGTGGAGGGCGGGGGCAAAGAAGTGCCGCTGCAGTCTCGTGTCACGGCCTACTGGCCGGACGGATCCGTGAAGTGGACGGCCCATGTAGCGGACACCGGACTGACGGGCAGAGAGATTGAGGTGCTGCCGGGCAGGCCGCAGGCTAAGGGAGGCATGACCTGCACGGAATCGGAGGAGGAGATTCTGGTTCAGGCAGGGAAGATATCCGTTTTCGTAAAGAAGGACGGCAGGCATCTTTTCAATGTTGCCGAGAGGGACGGCAGACCTTATCTACGGGAGGGGCAGGCGGTGCTGACACTGGAGGAACCTTTTGCGATACATGGAAACAAGGCCAGAATGGAAAAAAACTACATAGGCCGGATTGAGAGGGTTTCCGTGGAGGAGACGGGCAGCCTGAGGACGATTCTGCGCTATGAGGGAATACATGAGGCTGTCCGGGGCCAGTCTGCCGGAGACAATGAACTTGTCTCAAAACTGCCCTTCATCATCCGCATGGAGGTCTGTTACGACAGCCCGGTATTAAAATTCACCCATACCTTCCTTTATGACGGGGATGAGGATAGGGATTTTCTGAAGGGACTGGGGATCCGTTTCACCGTGCCCATGGAGGGAGCGCTGTACAACCGCCATGTGAAGTTTACGGGGGATCATGGCGTATTCCATGAGACCCTGGTGCCGCTGACCTCCTGGAGGCCAAGAGTGCCGGTGGAAATCTACAGAAGGCAGATGGGGGAGGAGAAGCTGGTCTTGTCCGGGGAGGAGAGGGTTCCCGTGGACAAGATGCTTCAGGACGTGCCCTTCTGGAGCGAATATGTACTCTGCCAGGACAGTGCCAGCCATTTCGTAATCAAGAAGAAGCTGGCGGGTGAGGAGCTCTGCTATATTGATTCCCTGCACGGAAACCGGAATGCAGGGGGAGGCGCATTCGGTTCCGAATACGGCAGTGTCACGGTGGCAGTGCGGGACTTCTGGGAGAAGTATCCTTCTGGTCTGGAGTTCAAGGGCCTTGAGGCAGATTCGGCAGAGTGTACCTTGTGGTTCTGGTCTCCTGATGCAGGAACCATGGATTTCAGGCATTATGCCAGAAGGGGTTATAATCAGGTCTGCTATGAGGGCTATGACTATAAGGGAGCAACAGCAGACGGCATTGCCTGCACCAATGAATGTGCCGTGTGCTTTTCTGACAAGATGATTCCCACGGACGGAGAGCTGGAGGAGTTCGCAGGGCTGGTGAACGACCCTGCCGTTTATGTGGGTACGCCGGAATTTTATCATGAGATGCGGGCGTTCGGCTACTGGTCCCTGCCTATGGGGGATGCGGGCCGGGTCCATACGGAAAAAAACGTGGAGGGGCAGCGCACGGGGAAAACGGCAGAGGAGAGGAATATGGCGGCAGCTCCGGCAGGCAGAATCCCGGAAGAAGCCGCAGCAGGCGGCGTTTCGGAGGTGGAAGGATGGCTGGAGGAGCAGCTGGAGAAGGCCTTTACCTTTTATCAGAGGGAGATCGACCAGCGGAACTGGTACGGTATGTTCAACTATGGCGATGTCATGCACACCTACGACTCCCTGCGCCATCAGTGGAAATATGATATCGGAGGATACGCATGGGACAATACGGAGCTGGTGCCCACCCTCTGGCTCTGGCTGTATTTCATGCGCACGGGCCGGGAGGATGTATATAGGATGGCAGAAAGGCTGTCCCGCCATGCATCTGAGGTAGATGTGTATCATATGGGGAAGTACAAGGGGCTGGGCTCAAGACACAATGTGCGCCACTGGGGCTGTCCCTGCAAGGAGGCCCGCATCGCCATGGCAGGCCACCATAGGTATCTGTATTACCTGACCGGGGACAGGCGGCTGGAGGATATCTTTGAAGAACTGAAGGACAATGAGATGAGTTTCCTGAACAAGGATCCGCTGGGGGACTTTTATGACAAGAAGGATATGGTCTATCCTACCCATGCAAGGAGCGGGCCGGACTGGTCCTCTTTGTGCTCCAATTGGATGACAAGGTGGGAAAGGTTCAATGATGCCAGATATCTGGGCAAGATCAGAACCGGCATAGAGGATATCAAGAAGACACCTATGAAGCTGGTTTCCGGTCCGGATTTTGAGTTCGACCCTGCCACCTGTCATCTGCGCTACATCGGAGAGCGCACCACCGGAGGAACCCATCTGCAGATCTGCATGGGCGCTCCCCAGATCTGGATGGAGCTGGGAGAGCTGCTGGAGGATCAGGAGTGGCGGGAAATGCTGGTGGAGCTGGGCAGGATCTATTTTATGACCAAGGAGGAGAGGCAGGAGGCCACAGGCGGGCTTACGGGAAAGAGGGAATTCACCTATCCCATCATGGCTGCGGGCCTTGGGGCCTACGCCGCCGCAGCGCTGGAGGATGAGGAGCTGGCGTCCCGGGTCTGGAAGGTGGTTCTGGGAGCAGTCATGGGCGGGGAGGGCCAGAACGGCTTCGAATGGGTTTCGGCAAAGGATCGGGGAAATCAGAAGACATTAAGGGAAATCCCGTGGGTTTCTACCAATTTCACATCTCAGTTCTGCCTGAACGTGATCATGTGCCTCGATTTCATCCGACAGTGGCTGCCGGTCACCATGGAGGAGGCCGGCCGGCTGGTCGGGAAGAGCGGAGAGTATCTTCATAAGGCGTGAGGGCGGCAAAGCACGGATATCCAAAAGACAGTGGGCCGGGAAGCTTGTCTATATGTTTGCCTTTAACTGGGCAATGAGAGAATGACAGTGGATTTTATTGCTGAAATATGGTATATTGTAGGGGTGATGAATCAAAGGGTTGAACCAAAGGGTGATCCGACAGTGAAATGTCCCTTATACGAAAGATACAGCCATCGTGAGTCGCCATGTTGAACGTGGAAAGCAAGAGGATGGCAGAGTCGTTTCGATGAATGAAGGGAGGATGGAATATGACATTGACCAAGGAAGACCTGCAGGCTATTTCCGCATTGATGGAGCCTATCAGAAGTGAGATAGGAGAAGTGAGGCAAGATGTGGCTGAGCTGAAGCAGGACGTCACCGGGCTGAAGCAGGATATCGTGGAGCTGAAGCAGCGCATGGACGGCATGGAGCAGCACATGGACGGCATGGAGCAGCGCATGGACGGCATGGAGCAGCACATGGACGGCATGGAACAGCGCATGGACGGCATGGAGCAGCGCATGGACGGCATGGAGCAGC
>CANOFQ010000144.1 GCA_947565325.1 uncultured bacterium | reverse complement strand
ATCTGTGCTTCCTTTCATAGACAGTATAGTTCTATGGCATTGGAAGCGATTATGCAGCATGGCGATGAAGAATTACCTGCGTTTGAAGAGTTTCTTCCGCTTTGGATGGCATATCTCGGCAATAAGAAGGGGCATGATGCGGATCGCCTTATTTTGGAAGCTGTCAGTCTGTTGAACGATATTTCTTTGGAAGTTCAGTATGCGGAAAAATATGCCGCTGTCCATCCGGGATTATATTTGAACATATTGGAAAACGGGAAATATGCGGCGGAAAATGACATGGTATCCATAGGAATAAAAGCAATGGAGGCCATACCCCAAAAATATATTATGCGCAGCAGGACAGCGTTGAAAACGGCTGAGTATGTCATTGCGGCAAATGGAGAACCTTCTTTACTGGAAGGGTGCTATTTTGCGGCATATGAATCGGATTCCTCTGCGCTGAATTATCTTCGGGCGCTGTTAAACGGCTGCGAAAATGGAAAGAAAAGAGAAGAGCTTCAAAAAGTCCTTATGAAATTATCGGTACATAAAGATGTCGGTTCTTTTGATATATATGAAAGAAGTGATTCATGCTCTGAGCGGGAAGAAAACAAGCCGGGCGGGAATATGGTTTTATTGCTCAGATTTTTAGACGGGCAGTTTGCGGACGTATTGGACAAGGGCCTGAATCAATCGAAAGCCCTAGGCTGGACGGGAACTTTTATGAAACAGGGAATTGCATTGTATCTGTTATATTTGTATGAGGGGCAATGGAATGGCAAGGGAATCGCCGCAATGGAAGAGATAGCAAAAAGTGCAATGAGATTTTCAGCAGAAGATTATCGAAAAGGTACGTGCGGGTCCGAGGGGATAGGTGAAAACGAGCTGTTCTGCCGATTATTTTTAAAATGGAAGTCCATGGTGCATATGGAACCTGAAATTAAAAACAAGGCGGTAAAAAGAATCACGGCGCTGATCGAAAAGCGGACAGCAGGAATCATGGATGCAAACCGCAGAAACTATTATGGAGAATGTGCGGCGTATATCGCCGCTTTGGGCGAGGTGCGGGAATCCAGGGGAGAGCCGGGGGCAAAACAGAGGCTTATGACATCCTATAAGGATAAGTATTTGCGAAGGAGTGCGTTTCGGGAAGAAATGAGAAATTATGGTTGGATTGATATTAAGAGAAAATAGGAGTTCGCAGACCGGATCATCATGTTGATTATGCTGATATGGAAAAGCCTGCGGCGGGGAAAGTGCGGGCAAAGGTCGTGATGTGCCCGGACGGCTATGTTTTGTTCAGGCTAACGGCAAAGCCATAATTACTATTTCTTGCGGAAAAAAGCAGGATGAATATCTATATTCACGATTCATTGAATCAGGTGGTGCACCGGAAGAAAAGCATCCCCTCTCTTTTGTAATAGAAGGAAGCAACTACCTTTTTGGCTGGTTCGGGGAAGGGATAGAATCAAGATTGATTATAATACTTGATAAACGTGATATGATTTCCTTTGGTACAAATGCCTCCTGAAAGCCAGCGCAGATAAGACAGCGGGGTACAGGCGCTGATAGCGTTCTTATCCCCCGCTGCTCTGCGAACATTCGGTGCGCCGTTTTAGCATATTCCATGAGCCGGAATCAGTGGTCTACATTCATTGTCAGAATATTGGAGCCGCTTTTCTCTCCCGATTTCAATGCATAGCCAGAAACGTCTGTTTCAACGGCATCACGGTCAGACATTCATCGAATTGCGAAGCAGTCCGAAACTGCGAAGCGGTCCGATTTATTTGCGCACTACGGAAATGCGTTTCTGGATATGGTTTCCGCCGGTAATCTCATCCGCCACGGCTATGGCGTAATCGGCGTAGCTGATGATGCTTTCACCCTTGTCGTTCAGGGTCAGCTCCTCGCCGCTCAGGATGTATTTCCCGGTGCGCTCCCCCTCTGCCTGAAAATCGCCGGCAGGGCTGATATACGTCCACTTGACATCCTTACGCTGACGCAGTTCACCCAGCGCCTTGGCCATAGCGGCGGCCAGAGGCCGGAACATCTCCGGGAAGTCCGGGCCGTCGGACACGGTGGCGGTATGTTCCGGGCCGACATATAGGCTTCCGGCCCCGCCTACCACCAGCAGGCGGGTATCCGTGCCGCTGAGGATGTCGCACAGGTGCTTCAGTGTGGTGCTGTGCTGGCTCAGAGATTCCGGTGTCCAGGCGCCGAATGCGTCCACCACCGCATCAAAGCCTCTTAGGTCGTCGGCGGTCAGATCAAATAGGTCTTTCGTAATCACCTTGCTGGCGGCGGACTTGTTCTCCCCACGAACCACAGCGGTGACGTCCATATTCCGGTCAACAGTCTCCTTGACGATCAGGCGACCGGCTTTTCCATTGGCGCAGATAACAGCGATTTTCATGTTGTGTACCTCCATAGATTTTTATTTTGTTTTGAACGCTGGGGTGTTTCCCTTTGTTTTCTGTATCATAGCAGACCTTTTAAGGGCTGTGAAGTACGCACAATATTGTGGTATAGGCACCTGAAAGTAACGATGGGACAGCTGCCGCAGGGAAGCCGTCGGGCGTTACGATTCAGCGCCCAGACATAGTTGAATCTGGCGTATCCCAATAAAGCGTTGTGCAGCTTCGAGAGTCTTCGGCTTTTTTGCACCTTGACTCCGGCATGGAAGATACAGTAGAATAGGGCCATACGGTATTTTGGAAACGAATAGACAGGAGGACATGATGATGGAGGCGAAAGCTTTACCTGCCTGCCCCGTAGAAACAACGCTGACGCTGATCAGTGACAAGTGGAAGGTTCTCATAATCCGAGATCTGCTACAGGGGACGAAGCGGTTTGGGGAATTGAAAAAATCCATTGGCAACGTAAGTCAAAAGGTGCTGACCTCCCAGCTCAGGCAGATGGAGGAAAGCGGGCTTCTGACAAGAAAGGTTTATCCGGAGGTACCTCCCAGAGTAGAATATACTTTAACGGAGCTGGGGGGCAGTCTTAAACCTGTTTTGGACGCCATGTGGAACTGGGGGGAAGAGTATAAGGAAAAAACGGTTCTGCCGGAAGGCGGGCATCTGGATGGGACGAGGGCATGATGTTCATGACGGGTTTTACATAACAGGAGACTTCCGTGTCCGTTGTTTTTGTGGATAACCGGCAATGAAAATGATATAATATCGAAACAGAAGGACGTTGTTTCGACTTTTTGATTCCATGTGCGCTGAAGCGCACGAAATCTTGGTACAATGAAACATATTGTTATAAAGTGCGGACTGGCTGAATGGAGGGACGAACGTGTCAAAACAAAAACTGATCATTATAGCAGGCTCCCCCTGTGTGGGCAAAACCGCCGTGACGGAGAAGCTTTTCAATACTTATGAAAACAGCGCCTTTTTTGACGGCGACTGGGCATGGTGCGTCAACCCGTTTTCGGTGGAGGATCCCAGACTGCGGAACGGGGACAAAACCATGTCGTTTGCATTGTCTACCTATCTGAACTCAGATTTTGATTATGTCTTTTTCTCTTCGGTGGTGGCCGTGGACAAAGGAATCCGTGAAGCGATATTGAGGGATATAACCGCAGAAAAAGATTATTCAATAATAGGAATCACCTTGACCTGCTCGGAGGAAACCCTGCGTGAACGTCATAAAAAACGTGGAGATGCAGGAGAGTGTTCTTTTTTCTGGCTGCATTTGAAACCTTATGAGGGCGATCATGTTGTTCATACCGACAATAAAAGTGTCCGGCAGGTCGTTGATGAGCTGAGGGCGATCATAGATAGTGAGGGGGATGTACGGCGGAATTTTTAACAGCGGATCCGATAATGGCATGGGGAGCACTGAGGTACATGGAAGATACCCATAGCAGCATTTTTGCGCAGGGTAATATTTGGTGAATACTCTATCACAAAAAGGAACATAGGAGGGAGCATTTATGGTCATCAGAATCGGAAACGAGGAAGAGAAGGAATTTATTTTGTCAAAGTACCCATATACGGCGCAGGTAATGCATCAGGGAGGCACCCTGATGATTGCCGTTGACGGTGAGACTATAACCGGCTTTTTATGGTCGTTCAGAAGGGAAATCCCGGCTCCGGTGGGCAGGACGGAGGAGTTCATTAATGTCATTGAAGTCTTTGACGCAGAGCGCAGATGCAGGGGAATCGGCAGCCTGCTGGTCAAAAAATGTATCGAAACGGCGAGGGAAAATGAGTGCTATCAGGTAAGGGCATATTGCGATATCAGTAATCTGCCCTCCCATATGCTGTGGGTGAAGAACGGCTTCACCCTGTCGCCTGGAAAAACGGAGGACGGACGGATAGCTGGCTCCTATGTTGCCTATAAGCTCTGAAGCCTATGGCGGGCAAGGCTGGGATGCTGGAGGCGGCCCGTGACAGAGGATATCTGTAGATTCGGATGAAGAGGAGGAGAGTATGGAAATCGTGGCATTGGTGGAAAACACCACGAGATCGGGGCTTGCAGTCAAACATGGGCTCTCGTTCTATATCAGGACCAGAGCCCATCGTCTCCTGTTTGATTTAGGACCGGACGGAACCTTGTTTGAAAATGCCCTGAAAAAGGCCATCGATATCGCAGAGGTGGATACGGTCATTATTTCTCATGGACATTATGATCATGGCGGTGCTTTGAAAAGGTTTTTGGAGATAAATTCCAAGGCAAAGATCTATGTACAGAGAGAGGCCTTTGAACCGCATTACAGCAAAAGGGGACTTGTGAAGGTACCCATCGGAATCGATGAAAAATTAAAGAATAAGAGACAGATTGTGCTGCTGGAAGGCGACTGCCGAATTGACGGGGAGCTGTCCCTGTTTACCGTGGACAAAACGGAGAAATACCATTCGTCAGCAAATGATTCGCTGTATGACAGAAATGGCAGGGATGCTTTTTCCCATGAACAGAATCTGATCATCACAGAAAACCAGGTGGCAATTGTCATGGGGTGCGGCCATGCGGGCGTAGTTAATATAATGGAGAAGGCGGGAGATTGTGAGCCTCATGTCTGTGTAGGCGGATTTCACTTGTTTAACCCGCACACGAAAAAGACGGTGCCGAGGGATGTATTGGACGGCATTGCAGTTGAACTGCAGAAGTATGCGGACACGGAATTCTATACCTGCCACTGCACGGGCGAAGAAGCCTATGAATATTTATCACAGAAAATGAAGAATCTGCATTATATTTCCTGCGGAGACAGGCTGGAGGTTTAGGAACAGCTCCTTGGGAAAGGACAAGATGGGAGCCGCTTCTGCGCAGCCGGATGCCTGGAGCGCTATGATGCGCCGATGAGAAAACCGGGAGGGCAGGAGGGGCCGGGGCAGGCAGAGGCGGCCCGTGCGGAAGGAGGCGTGACGGGATGTACTGTATATTGGTGGCAGGAATGCCGGCGGCAGGGAAAAGCACCATGGCGGAGACTCTGGGAGAGAGGCTGAAGCTGCCGGTTATTTCAAAGGACAGAATCAAGGAGCGGATGTTTGATACCGTCGGCTTTCGGTCCAGAGAGGAAAAGGTAAAGCTGGGAATCGCCAGCATGGAGATCCTATATTATGTGGCAGAGCAGCTTATGGGGGCAGGGCAGCCCTTTATTCTGGAAAACAATTTTGAAGGTTCCGAACAGGGCATAAAGACGCTTTTGGACAAATATCGGTATGCAGGGCTGACGGTCAATCTGACAGGCGATTACAAGGTGATCTATCAGCGGTTTCTGGAGCGGGAGATAAGCCCCCATAGGCACAGGGGGCATGTGGTGAATGACCGGTATCCGGAGGAGCAGAGGCGGAGCCCAAAGGAGCAGAGGACGGAAACGATTTCTTATGAGGATTATGTTCAGGGACTGAAACGGAGAGGGTTCGAAGATTTTTCGGCCGGAAGCAGGCGAATCATGGTTGACACCACGGATTTTTCCAAGATCGACATGGAAGGGCTGCTTCTGCAGATTACGGCGTGGATGGAAGAAGAACTATAGTCAGGTTGGCGGAAATGCGACAATGGCTTATTGGAGATACGGCAAGACCATGGCGGAAGTGCAACGAGGGTTTGGCGGAAGTGCCATGAGGGCCAATATGACGATGTGCGCAACACAAAATGAGTGAGAGAAAACGGTAAAGGCGGTTATAGGCTATATGAAAGTAGTGCGTGTATCTGGCAGGGACAATGCCTTCCAGAGATTTGAGGTGCTGAAGCGGAATCGCAACAAACGCTACAAATACAATGAGTTTCTGGTAGAGGGAGTCCGCAGCCTCAATGAAGCTGTAAAGAACGGCTGGCGGATCAAATCCTTTCTTTATAACGGAGACACCCTGTCAGGATGGGCCACGGAAATGATCGAAAGGGTGGATACGGAGGTGAACTATTGGCTGACGGCGGAGCTGATGGGGGAGCTCAGCGGCAAGGAGGATACGTCAGAGCTGATGGCGGTCATCGAGATGCGGGAGGACAGGCTGGACGCAGTGTGCCTGTCGGACAATCCGCTTATCGTGCTTTTCGACAGGCCGTCCAACAAGGGGAATCTGGGTACTATGATCCGTTCCTGTGATGCCTTGGGGGCGGATATGCTCATTGTCACGGGGCATGGGGTGGATCTGTATGATCCGGATGTGGTAGTGGCTGCCATGGGCTCCTTCTTCAATATGCCCGTTGTCAGGGCTGCGGACAATGACGTCCTTTTCCGTTACATCCAGACGCTGAGGGAAAGGTATCCCGGATTTGCCGTGCTGGGAACCACGGCCCATCAGGAAAGAGCCGTCTATGGCATGGATCTCACCGGCCCGCTCTTGTTGATGATGGGGAACGAGACGCTGGGGCTCAACAGGGCGTTCAAGGAGGCCTGTGATCAGCTCTGTACCATTCCTATGTCGCAGAAATCCTACGCAAGCTCCTTCAACGTGAGCTGTGCGGCATCTATTCTTCTGTATGAGGTTACCAGACAGAGGGCGGGAGGAGGCTGCTGAGGCTTTCCGTGAGGGGCTGTCATAATCACGGCTTCCGGCAGTCACATTTTGAAAAAGCCGGGACACATATTATAACATTTCGACAGCTTTTCATAACATATCAGTATTGAAAAAAAGGGAGAAATCCTTTATTCTTGAATTATGCAGAAAACAAATCATGAGCACGGCACATGGGCTGAAGGATGGTGCGGCTTGTGCGGAGCCGAGGGGTTCCAGCGTGCAGCTGCAGGCAGCAGTCGGCGGGTCTGGAATCGTCGGTGCAGGGGCAGTCGGCGGTCGGCGGATTCGGAACCGTTGGTGCAGGGACAGTCAGTAGTCGGCGGCCGGCGGGTCTGGAATCGTCGGTGCAGGGGCAGTCGGCGGTCGGCGGATTCGGAACCGCTGGTGCAGGGACAGTCGGCAGCAGCCGGACGGGAGTCGGGCCTGCAGAGATGGGGCCGTGCGGAAAAGAGGGAGTTATGAAGATTTTGGTGACGGGGGGCGCCGGGTTTATCGGCAGCCATACGGTGGTGGAGCTGCAGCAGGCAGGGTATGATGTGGTGGTACTGGACAATCTGTGCAATTCCAGTGAGAAGTCTCTGGAGAGGGTGGAGGCCATCACCGGCAGGAAGGTTCCCTTCTATCGGGCGGACATACTGGATAGGAGGGCGCTGGAGGAGATATTCACCAAGGAGAACGTGGATGCGGTGATCCATTTCGCAGGCCTGAAGGCGGTGGGAGAGTCTGTTCGGAAGCCTTGGGAATACTACGAGAACAATATTGCGGGCACCCTTACCTTGGTGGACGTGATGAGGAAGCATGGAGTGAAGAACATCATCTTTTCCTCCAGCGCCACTGTATACGGAAATCCTGCCGTGATCCCCATTACGGAGGAATGCCCCAAGGGCCAGTGCACCAATCCCTACGGCTGGACCAAGTCCATGCTGGAGCAGATTCTTTCCGACATTCAGAAGGCGGATCCGGAGTGGAATGTGATCCTGCTTCGCTATTTCAATCCCATCGGCGCACACAAGAGCGGCACCATGGGAGAGAATCCCAACGGCATACCCAACAACCTGATGCCCTATATCACGCAGGTGGCGGTGGGCAAGCTGCCCCAGCTGGGCGTGTTCGGAGATGATTACGATACACATGACGGAACCGGCGTGAGAGATTATATACATGTGGTAGATTTGGCGGTGGGACATGTGAAGGCGCTGAAGAAGATTCAGGAAAATGCGGGGCTGAAGATATATAATCTGGGCACTGGCGTGGGCTACAGCGTGCTGGACATCGTAAAGAACTTCCAGGAGGCCACGGGGGTGAAGATTCCCTATGTGATCAAGCCCAGACGGGAGGGCGATATCGCCGCCTGCTATGCGGATGCGGGCCTTGCGAAGAAAGAGCTTGGCTGGGAGGCTCAGTACGGTATCCGGGAGATGTGCGAGGACTCATGGAGATGGCAGAAGAACAACCCCAACGGGTATGAAGACTAAGGTGAACCATCTTATGCATATGTAGCTGATCGCTCTTATTCCTGCGGGCAATGTGTCAAGTCAGCAAAGCTGACTTTGTGCCGTTGCTTGCACGAGCATAAAGCCAATTCTTAATTGGCTTTGCGAATGCCGCAAGGGT
>CANOFQ010000143.1 GCA_947565325.1 uncultured bacterium | reverse complement strand
CTTCTGGCAATGGCCGTACTGGGCGGATGCGCAGACGGCACAGGAGAGTCTTCGGGGGATAATTCCTCTAAGAAGTCTGGAAAGACTTCTGTTGTTGTAGGAATACAGCAGGATATCGACAGTCTTGACCCTCATAAAGCGACGGCGGCAGGAACGAAGGAAATCTTGTTTAACATTTTCGAGGGCTTGGTAAAGCCTGATGAAAACGGCAACTTGATCTGTGCGGTGGCCAGCGACTACACGATCTCTGAGGACGGCTTGGTGTACACCTTCACCCTCCGGGAGAACGTGAAGTTCCATAATGGCGGCGTCGTGACGGCTGAGGACGTAAAGTACTCTCTCGAAAGAGTATCGGGACTGTTGGACGGCACCCCTCTGATGTCCACCATGAGCACGATCCAGTCCGTGGAGATAATTGACGAAAAGACGGTTCAGGTGACAGTGGGAACGGCCAATACGGAGCTGATCTACAGCTTCGTGGCTGCCATCATCCCCTCGGGAAGCGGTGAGGAGGAAGATGCGGATCCGATTGGAACGGGGCCGTTTTCTTTTGTGTCCTACAAGCCTCAGGAGGGCATCGTTCTGGCCAAGAATCCGGAGTACTGGCAGGAGGGGCTTCCCTATCTGGACGAGGTGAACTTCAAGATCGTGGGCAGCGCAGACACGGCGCTGATGGAGCTGCAGGGCGGCACCATCGACATATTCGCCTATCTGACGGACTCTCAGGCGCAGGCCTTAAGGGACAGCCATCAGGTGAAGGCGTCCGCCTCCAACGTGGTGCAGGCATTGTTCCTGAACAACGCCGTGGCGCCTCTGGACAATGTGAAGGTGCGTCAGGCGATCCTGTACGCCATCGACAAGGATGAGGTGAACGATTTCGTGGGGGGAGGGAACGGCACACTGATCAGCTCGGCCATGCTGCCCACCCTGAAGGAGAATTATGTGGACCTGAATCAGGTTTATGGCACCGGGGCCAACGTGGAGAAGGCAAAGGAGCTGCTGAAGGAGGCAGGCTATCCGGAAGGGTTCGATCTGGAGATCGCCATTCCTTCCAATTATGAGTTCCATATGCAGACCGGAGAGGTGATCGTGGAGCAGCTGAAGGCGGTGGGCATCAATGCCACCATCAAGGGCGTGGAGTGGAATACATGGCTGGAGGATATTTACAAGGGCCGCCAGTACGCTGCAACCATCAGCGGCATCACCTGCGACATGACACCTGGCTACCTGCTGAACCGGTTCCAGACCACATCCTCCAAGAATTTCATCAACTTTGCCAGCGCAGAGTATGACGAAATCTATGCAAAGGCGCAGGCCACGCAGGATCTGAAGGAGAAGGCCGGATATTATGCCCAGCTTCAGCAGATACTCTGTGATGAGGCGGGAAGTGCGTTCCTGCAGGTGCCCGCCAACATGACCGCCATCAGCAAGCGGCTGGAGGGCTATAAGTTCTATCCCATCTATGTGCAGGACATGAGCACGGTGCAGGTGGTGGAATAAGAGCTTCGGGGCCACGGTCAGCCGGAAAGCAGGGAGCTGGAAAGGGCAGACCGGAAGCAAAGGGCCGAAAGGAGAACCGGAAGTAAAGAAGCCCAGGAAGGCAGAGCGGAAGCAAAGGGCCGAAAGGCAGACCGGAAGTAACGCAAGAAGGAAACGAAAGGAGGCGGGGCATGAAGTACTTAGGTAAAAAAATCATCACTCTCATTATGACATTGTTTCTGGTATCTGCCGCCGCCTTCCTTGCGTTCCAGATTATTCCGGGTGACGTGGTGACCTCCATTCTGGGAACGGAGGCCACGCCGGAGAGGGAACAGCAGCTTCGGGAGGAGCTGGGGCTGGACAACCCTCCTATTGTAAGGTATTTTAACTGGGTGGCGGGGGTGCTGAAGGGTGATCTGGGAGTCAGCTATCGGTATTCCAAGAATATGAACGAGATGATGCCGGTGGCGGAGCTCATAGGAGATAAGCTGCCCGTGACCCTCTGGCTGGCCGCCGCCGCCTTTGTTCTGATCGCATTGATCTCCATCCCGCTGGGTGTGTTCTGGGCGAAATGCGCCAGCGTCCCAAAGAGGGGCTCCGCCTGTCTGTCAGGCTTTCTGGATGCGGCCCTGGGGGTGGCGACGCAGGCTGCCATGGCAGTGCCCTCCTTTTTTCTGGGCATTCTGGTGACGTTTCTCTTTGGCATAGTGCTGAGGCTTTTTGCCCCCGGCGGATATGTGGGCTACAAGGAGGATTTCTGGAGCTTTCTGGGCTATCTGTTGTTTCCTGCTCTCTCTATCGCAATCCCTAAGATCGCCATGACCGCAAGGTTCCTGCGCAATTCCATGCTGACGGAGCTTAGGGCGGATTACGTGCGAACCGCTTACAGTAAGGGCTGCACGGGGCGGCGGGTCCTCTACGGGCATGTGCTGAGGAACGCCATGATGCCGGTGGTCACGTTTCTGGGCATGATCGTTGCGGAGGTGGTGGCCGGCAGCATCGTCATAGAGCAGGTCTTCGGGCTGCCGGGCATCGGCCGGCTGCTGATCAGCTCCATCTCCACAAGAGATTTTCCGGTGGTGGAGATCCTGATCCTCTATATCACCTTTGTGGTTATTTTTGTGTATTTTATCGTAGATATTCTGTACCGGGTCATAGACCCGAGAGTGAGCGAGAAGTAGACGCAGCGGAAAGGGCAGGCGAAGGCATTGATGAAGCAGGCGGGAGGAACAAAATGGAATAAGTATTTCGTGGCGGGCCTGCTGATGACGGGCCTTGCGGTGCTTTTGGGAATTCTTGGAATGTTCTGGACACCCTATAGTACCACTGCCATGTCTGCCGCCGAGAAATTCTCGCCGCCTTCCCTGCGGCACTTTTTCGGCACGGACAATTTCGGCAGGGACATTTTTTCCAGAGTGATGCAGGGGCTGGGAACCACCGTGGCCATCAGCAGTCTGGTGGTTCTGTTCTCCGGCGGCATCGGGATCCTTCTTGGGGCGCTGACCGGGTATTTCGGAGGCCTGCTGGACGAGGCCGTCATGCGGGTCACGGATGCGGTGAACGGCTTTCCCAGCATTCTGCTGACGCTGGTCATCATCAGCATTCTGGGCAGCGGCAGACAGAACGTGATTCTGTCTCTGGGCATCGTGTTCGTGCCAAGCTATGTGAGAATCGTGAGGGGAGAGTTCATCCGTCTCAGGGATGCGGATTATATCAGCAGGGCAAGACTTATGGGGGTGGGGAGACTTCGGATTCTCTTTGTCCATATTTTGCCCAATATTTTTTCCGTGTTCTGGGTGTCGGTGATGATAGGCTTCAACAATGCCATTCTGGCGGAATCGGGCATGAGCTATCTTGGGATCGGCGTACAGGCTCCGGACGCCAGTCTGGGCAACATGCTTTCGGATGCGCAGGGGTACCTGCAGTCGGCTCCATGGTATGCGCTGGCACCGGGACTGACCATCGTGTGGCTGGTGCTGGGTTTTTCGCTGTTCGGGGAAGGGGTGCGGCGCAGGAGCGGCGTGTCGTGAGAACTGAAACACTAAGAAATCGTCGTATAACATGGCCGAGATGAGGCAAGCGGGATCAGAGCGGACATGGATGCCGGATCCGGGCATGGCAGAGGAAAAGGAAGGGGGCTTGCAGGAATGATCAGGATCGAGAATCTGTCGGTGGCGTTCGGCCGGACGGAGGTAGTGAAGCATGTAAGTCTTGATCTGCGGGACGGGGAGATTCTGGGCGTGGTGGGAGAATCCGGCTCGGGAAAGTCCGTCACGGCCCTGACCCTCATGGGCCTTGTGTCCGATTCGGCCCGAATGACCTCCGGACGGATCCTTTTTGACGACGTGGTGCTGCGGGAGGCTGGAAAACCTCTGGACAGGGCTCTTTATAGAAGCTATCAGGGAGCGAAGATGTCCATGGTCTTTCAGGAGCCCCAGACCAGCCTGAACCCCACCCAGAGAGTGGGCCGGCAGGTGGAGGAGGTGCTGCGCCTGCACGGGACGCTGACCAAGGAGGAGCGGAAGAAAAAGGTTCTGGAGACCTTTTTGGCGGTGGGCCTTAAGGATGCGGAGAGGGTGTATGCCAGCTACCCGCACCAGCTGTCCGGCGGGATGCGCCAGAGAGCCATGATCGCCATGGCTGTCATACTCCATCCCCGCCTGATCGTGGCAGATGAGCCAACCACCGCTCTGGACGTGACCATCCAGAACCAGATCATGGCGCTTCTGCGGGGGATCAACCAGAAGCAGAACAATGCCATGCTCTTCATCACTCATGACCTGAATCTGGCCAGAAGGATCTGCCATAGGGTGGCGGTGATGAAGGACGGTCATGTGGTGGAGCTGGGAACCGCAGAGGAGATTTTCGAACGGCCCGGGGAGGAGTACACCAGAAGGCTGGTGGAGGCGGTTCCGTCCAGAATGAAGCGGATCTCGGATGCCGAGTCAGACCGGAAAACGGGCAGCGAATCTCCGGTTCTGGAGGTTCGGGGTCTTTCCGTCTATTATCAGGAGGGCGGTAACAGCTTGTTTTCGGCGCAGAGAAAGCGCCGGGCGGTGGAGGGAGCGGACTTTGCGGTCTATCCCGGAGAGAGTCTGGGACTGGTGGGAGAGAGCGGATGCGGGAAGACCTCTCTCTCCAAGGCCATTCTGGGCATGAACCGCCGGATAGAGGGAGAGATCATTCACCACAGCGTCCGGCCCCAGATGGTGTTTCAGGATCCCTACAGCAGTCTGAACCCTGCCAAGACCATAGGGTGGCTTCTACAGGAGCCGCTCAGGGCGGCGGGGGCGCTGGACCGTTCTCTGGCCATGACGAAGGGAGACATGGAGGCTGCGGCCTATGACATGCTGCGCCGGGTGGGCATGGGAGAGGAGTACTTCCACAGAAGGCCCTCCGAGCTCAGCGGCGGTCAGCGTCAGCGCATCAGCATCGGGCAGGCCCTGATCTCAGGTCCGGGCTTTCTCATAGCGGACGAACCGGTGTCGGCGCTGGACGTGACCATTCAGGCCCAGATCATGGAGCTGATGCGCAGGCTCCAGCGGGAGATGAATCTGGCCTGCCTGTTTATTTCCCACGACATTAATGTGGTCTACAAGATGTGCGATAGGATCATGATCATGAAGGACGGCAGGATCATCGAGATAGGGAAGACGGAGGAGGTCTTTGAGAATCCAAGAGAGGAGTATACGAAGCTTCTGCTGAAGGAGGGATAGGAGGCAGGTCAGTCCGGCCTGCCCAGCGCCCAGAGATTCCTGATCTGACACCGCAGCGTGTCGAAAGCCCACTGTCTGGAGCTGTTGCCTCTGCGGTTGGGATCGTTCACATAGAAGCCGTTCTCGTCATAGCCCCGGATCAGGATGAAGTGGCCTGCGGTGGTAAAGTCTCCCGGGCCCATGCTGCATACGATCAGCTCCCCGGCATCCAGCGCCCGTTCCATCAGGTCTTGGTTCAGGGATAATTCTCTGCCGCTCAGCCCCAGCTCCTCCGCACCCTCCGTCCAGAAGCTCCAGCTGGTTCCGGCCGAGGTATAATAGCCGCTGTCATAGGCAAAGTCTGCCATTTTCTTGGGATTCATTTCGGTATCTTCCGTAAAGTACAGATAGGCCTGGGTCATGCACAGTGGCCCGCAGCCTGCCAGTCCGATCATGCTGTCCCCATAGGCATCGTAGCCCCAGCGTCTGTCCCACTGCATCAGCAGAGGAACCTGCCCGCTGACAAAATCCTCCCCAAGGTCGATGGAACCGTTCAGGTAAGAGCTCCGGTCCGGATAGCCCTCCACATAGTCCCTGGCCTCTGTGTTCAGCTCCAGGAGCTTCTGCAGCTCCTGCGAAAAATCCTTGTCGGAAGCGGTCCGGCTAAAGCCTTCCTTTCCCGTCTCTGGGCCGGTACCGGAATCTGCATAAAAGCCGGGCAGGCCGCCCTGAAAATGGATCAGGCCGGGAAGCATGTTTCCCAGCACCAGAACCATGCAGAGGCAGAAAAACAGCGCTGTGGCCCGGGCAAGAAACAGCCGGCGTTTCCTGCGACGATGAACAAATTTTCTCCCATCCGTCATAAACACAATCCTCCTTCAGATTGTGTTTATTATAGCGCTGGACGGATCCCGATCATTTTCTTTTTTGTTATTCTTTTCCTAAGATTTTGTGAAGCACTGCGATTCTGCGATCTGTCCTGAGCCAGTTTCCCGGCACATCATAGAGCATTTTTTCTCTGTGCGGTTCGCAATGCTATTCATGGCTCTGATCCACTCCCGCTGCGCCTGACGCTTCAAATCTTCGGTCACGCCCTCGGCAGCGGCCATCTGTTTGAGGATAAGCCGACAACCATCTCGCGCATACTCATTGAGGCTGGCAATATCAGGAAATGAGCTCAGAACCTATTTCATATCCGCTCCATGTCCCCGCCTCCGGCCAGTAGAGGAAGCAGTCCGTGAAGTAATAGGCGCCCAAGGGACTGCGCCACTTGTCGACGTTGAATTCCAGCACGGGCAGGGAACAGAGATCGGCGTCCTTCCACTGGGGCGAAGCGGTTGCAGGGTGGAAGCGCCCGCAGAGGCAACAGGGCATCACACCTTCCGACGGAACCGGGGTCACGGTGAAAAGGATCCCGTCCTCCCACTGGTAGAGCTTGTGGTCGCCGCTGCCGGAGGCCTCCGTAAGATAGCCCTGCTGTACCAGCTCCTCATAGGAGAGAGTCAGGGCGTCTGTGCCGTGCTGTCCTGCGAAGATCCATGCGATGGCGCTTTTTTCGCCCTCTGTCAGGTTTCCCGGAGCCTGCGACAGATCCAGACTGATGTGGAGCACGTCGCTGTTCAGGCCCGGATCCCTGTCCCATAGGTCGTTCAGCACCTGCAGATACAGGCCGCACAGGTCGAAATAGCTGCTGCCGTCGGGGGTCTGTTCCTTGTCTTGGCTGTAGGCCCGGAGCTCCTGTACCGCTCCGAACTGGCCGGGATAGGTTTCCATGATCATGCCGTCAAAGACGATGTCGGTCATCATGCCGTCCTGCAGCGAAGCGGCGTCTGCCGGCTCGCCGTCCAGATAAACGGGAATGCTTCCTGCGGAAAGAGAGTAGACTTGGCCGGCGTCCGGCCCTGCCAATATCAAGGAGCCGGATTCTGCGCCGTCCACGATGCGCAGCTGCCAGACCACGGTGTCTTTGCCGGAATCTGAGACGGAGCTATCGCCGGAATTCGGGAAGGTGTCATTGCTGGGATCCGAGGGGGAATCTGCACCGGAATCCGAGACGGCGTCTCCGTCAGGATCGGCAGCCGTACCTGCGCCCGACATGGGATTCTTGACCGGAGAGCCGGAGGAATCGCCTGCACCGGCTCCGGAGAGGCCAGCTGATTCGGAAGGTCCGGCCGGCATACTGGCATTGGACAGAGAGCCTGGACCAGAGGAGTCAGAGGAACTGCCTGTGCCGCATCCGGCCAGCGCAATGAGACAGACAACAGACAACACTGTACAAACTTGTTTTTTCATAAGGGCCTCCTTCTGCAGTTTCGCATTTTGTACACATATGGTTTACTGGGATGTCCTGATACATTGCGATACCCTTGTATACGTAATAGACGCAAAAAAGCAGAAATTGTTCCCCTTTTTTCTTGTTTTCTCTGATCAGGAATTTTGTCCGGTCAGATATTTTGCTGATCAGATCCGATCAGGCATTTTTTCCCGTGAAAAGCAAGGCCGTACTTCCGGATGCGTTCCGAAGGGATGCCTTCGGCTATAAGGCCAGTCTCGTAGCTCTTCTCATGGATCTGGGCGAGAGCGTTGGAGACAGTCTCCTGCAGGTCCTTTTCCCTTTGCGGCTTATGGACTTTAAATTCAAAGATGTAGGCACAGTCTTTTTCCTTGGACAAGGGCACCAGCATCACATCATAGCGTCCGAATCCGCTTTCCCGGTTGGAGGTGATGCGGAACCGGTCCTGCAGCTCCACCATCAGTCCCAGCACGAATCCGTGATAAAACCGCTCAGGACTGGAGTCGCTACCTGCGCTTCCGGGGAGGTCAAAGTAGGAAAAGCACTGCAGGGAGACCTTGTTCATGTATTCGTTCATGGCCTCCGTGTCGTCTGTCAGCAGAGCGGTGACAAAATCATTATAGTCTTGTCTGGTTCTTCCCCCGAACCATCCCCGTATCATTTTGGAGAACAGGCTCTCGATTTCCATGTTCGTCAGACGCAGGGTATAGAATTTCGTCAGAAGCCGTCCCCGTCTCTCCAGCTTTGTAACCCGCAGATACCCTGTTGCCAGCAGCAGGCTCCAGATGGCGTTTTCATCGCTGTCGAGTCTGTCAAATACGACCTGCTCGTCAAGCTCGGCTTCAAAGTCGCCGCCCTGAAGCAGCAGCTCCATGGTCTGCTTTATACCTGCGGAGCCCTGCCGGATCAGGGAGCTGACCAGACCGTTTCCGCTGCTGTCAGCCCAATAGGCATCATATAGGCCGCCCTTGTCGATGAAATTCGTGATGGACCATGGGTTATAGATATCCGTGATGCTGCCGAAGGTAAAACCGTCATACCAGTCTTTTACTCCCTGCTCCTTTCGTCAGTGTATAAGAAACTCTTTGGCGATATGCCCATATGTG
>CANOFQ010000142.1 GCA_947565325.1 uncultured bacterium | reverse complement strand
TATTGACGGCGGGAGCGTGGAGATTGGTTTGGAGTCTGAAATAAAGGTCATGAAAGTACTGTGGCGGGAGGGGGACACCAGAGCCAAGCGAATCTCGGACATTCTGAAGGAGGAGATCGGCTGGAACATGAATACCACCTACACGCTGATCAAGAGGTGCATTGAAAAGGGAGCCATAGAGCGGAGCGAGCCGAATTTCATGTGTCATGCCCTGATCTCCAAGGAGGAGGTGCAGGAGGCGGAGACAAATGAATTGATCAACCGGATTTTTGACGGTTCTGTGGATAAGCTTTTTGCGGCTCTGCTGGGCAGGAAAGAGCTGTCTGCGGAACAGATACGACACCTCAGGGACATTGTGGAAGGAAAGGAATGAGGTAAGGGCATGGGATTGCTGGAGATGAGCCTATACGGCGGAGTGATGGTGCTGGTGGTGGCGGTTCTGCGGGCGGCGCTGTTAAAAAAGGTGCCCAAAAGGATTTTTCCTTTTCTGTGGGCCATGGTCCTGCTGCGTCTGCTGCTGCCCTTTGAGATTCCGTCGTCTCTCAGCGCATATTCCTTGTTGGGGCGCAGTCCGCAGATCCGGCGCTGGCAGCAGGGACTGGAGACGCTGGCGGATTCCCTGTGGGCACCCAAAGGGCAGCCCGACGGCGTTTTCGGTGGCGCAGGCGTAGCCGGGATTGCTGCCGGGATGGGAGCTGTTGACCCGGCCGGAACGGTGGCCGTGGCTGGAACTGGTAACGTGACTGAGATTGCTGAAGCGGTCAGGATGGCAGGCGTAGCCGGGATTGCTGCCGGGGCGGGAGCTGCCGGCAGGGCGGGAATGACGGACGTTGCCGGGATGGCTGGGGGCATGGACGGCGCCGGCGGTGCGTCCGCTCTGGAAAGAGGCGGAACGGGGACAGCAGGGGACGGACTGGGAATAAATGGACCGAGGGGTCTTTGGAGCAAGGGGCTGAGCGGCTCAGACATTATAAAGAGTGGGGCCGGGGCGGTGTGGGCCGCAGGCGCTTTTTGCTGCGGGATCTTTTTTGCCTGCGCCTATCTGGGCTGTATGAGGAGGTTCAGAAAGGCGATTCCTCTGGAGGAGGCTGGGGTTCTGGGCTGGCTGGAGGGGCAGAGAGGCAGGAGAAGGGTTTCCGTCCGGCGCTGCGGGGAGATATCGACGCCCCTGACCTACGGCCTTCTGCGCCCGGTGATTCTGCTGCCTGAGAGCGCAGTTCTGGAGGATGCGAGGAAACTGGAATATGTGCTGTGGCATGAATATGTTCATATCTGCCGCTGGGACGCCGCAGTGAAGCTGGTCATGGCAGCCGCACTGTGCATCCATTGGTTCAATCCTCTTGTCTGGGCCATGTTCGTTTTTTTGACCAGAGACATGGAACTGGCCTGCGACGAGGGAGTCCTGCGGCGGCTGGGGGAGGATGCCAGATCTGACTATGCGCTCACGCTGATCGACATGGTGGAGGGAAGGAGGTGGTTTCTGCCGTTTTACAGCGGATTCAGCAAGAATACGGCGGAGGAGCGGATTCGCTCCATCATGGAATACAGAAAGGCTCTGGACAGAAGGATCGCAGCGGCGCTGCCGCTGGTCTTGGCAGTGGCGGTTTTCTTTGCTACATCCGCCGGAGTGGATGCCACGGCTGGAATGGCTGATGCCGCTGGAACTGCCGGCATCCGTGGCGCTGACGGTGCGGAGATCCCGGAAAAAGGCGCAAATGGGACGGCGGGAACGGAGACGGTGGGAGCGGGGCCCAGAGAATCCCAAGGGGATTCTGAAGGCGGTGCTGCCGAGGAGCCGGAAGCATATGAGAATGTACAAATTTTTATAACTGACGAGGCAGACGGAAGTATGGCGGTGTATGTTCGAGAAGGTAGAGAGATAATAATCGTAGAACCATTCGGGAAGGAAGACTTAGGTGAATCCCCCGGCAGGGGAGAGGAAGCGGAACCGTCCGAAGAGGGAGAACCGGGTGAATCCCCCGGCAGGGGAGAGGAAGCGGAACCGTCCGAAGGGGGAGAATCAGGTGAATCCCCCGAAAGGGGAGAGGAAGCGGAACCGTCCGAAGAGGGAGAAGCAGGGGAACCCTCCGAGGATGAGAAGGCGGTGAGACGCATTGCGTCAACTTTCTGGCAGGCCTATCTGGTAGGGGACAGGGAAACCCTGCGGACCTATCTGGCGGAAGGCTATGATGAGGAGATTGAGATATATCCTCATGCGGAGGAAGGGCGGTTCGCCGCAGATGCGCTGTTTCATGAAATAAAGGGGAGCAGGATCGGTGAGAGGCAGGTGGGGGACAGATGTGAGATATGGGTGGAATTTCGGCCCCTGCCGGATCAGGATTCGCTGGAATATCTGACCATGGGATTCATCAAAGAGCAGGGGGGCTGGAAGGTCAGCTTCTATGGGCTTGAGATGTGATGGGCAGAAGCGTTTTATGACAGTTACAGTGGAAAGGGGATGATGCGGCCATGGAAAAGGAAGGGCTCAGAGGGAAAAGCAGACGGACAGCAATGGGAGAAGGGGCAGACGGGCAGGGATATGGACGGGAACGGAGGCGGATTCTGTCAAAATGCATGCTGCTTGGCTGCATAGCGCTGGGCTGTGCGCTCTTAGCAGGCTGCGGCAGTCAGCCTGACAGGGACACCGGTTCGCCGATGGGAACGGGAGCATCAGGAAGCCGGGAGGAGGAAACCGAATTGTCCGGAGCTCATGGAGCGGATGGAGCAGATTTTTTTCAGATTCAGTCGGAGACAGAGGAGATTTTCGGGGCCGATGAGACCATGAGGCTGATCTGTATGCAGTTCTATCAGGGAGAGCCGGTGCAGTTTCGGAGCAAGGCTGACAGGAACGAGGCGGATGAGCTGGTAGCGGATGTGTATCTGTATAAGGAGGACGGCAGCGTCCAGCTTCTGCTGGAAAAGGTTGAGGATCCCAACAGAATAAGCCGGGGAAAGGGTCTGTTGGCGCAGGACGGCAGTTTTTATTACATGAAATTAAGCAAACTAACGAAATGGGATTCTGACGGCAGGGTGGCTTATGAAAAGGATTCGCAGGAGCTGCTCCTTAAAGATATTTGTCAGCTGGCGGACGGCACCATCGTGGTTCTCGCCAATAATAGCAGCGGAGTCGTGCGAACCATGCTGATGAGACTGGATGCAGAGACAGGAACACTTTCCGAGATCGACAACGTGACACTGAGCAACGGGGGCATGACTGGAACTTATAAGGGCATTGCCGCTGGCAGTGAAGGGCTGCTTTTGATGGAGCGAACGGAAGGGATCTATGAGATAGACCTAAAGAGCGGATCAAAGACCAATCTTATGTCATTTCAGAACGCCGTGGCAGAGGTGGCCACCCAATACGATGACAAGGGCAGAACCATGCATGATTTCAGGGTGCTGGAAAACGGGGAGGTTCAGATTCTGTGGGCGCAGGCGGAGGCAGGGATCCGGGAGACACTTCGTCAGGTGGAAACGGACAAGACCGTGCTGGTGCTCAGGGGGTATGACCTTTCTGACCAGTGGTTCCGGGAGCAGGTGGCTCAATTCAACCGCACCAATCAGGTTTATCAGGTGAGGATGGATGTGGCGGCAGAGGGCGTGGAATGGGAGGATTATGCCACCCAGACCAGTATTGAGCTTGCGGCGGGAAAAGGGCCGGATCTCTTGTACGGAGAGGTGCTGGGTGATTATAGGCAGGGGATCCTCCTGAAGGGAGGCTTTGCGGATCTGCGGCCCTATCTGGAGAGGGACGGGCTGAATGAGGAGGCATATTTTCCCATAGCTTTCTGTTCCTATGGCATGGGTGATGAAGTATATACAGTCAGCATAGAGATTGACGCAGAGGGGTGGATGGTAAAAGGAGAGGTGCTGGGAGAAGAGGAAACGCCGGATATCCAGACTCTGGTGGAGGCTCTCGCAGCATGGCCCGAGGAGGGATGCTTTCTGTCCTGTGATGAGGAGGATATTCTCAGATCCTTTCTTGAAGGTTCCGAGAGTCTCTGGGGAATGATCGACTGGGAGCAGGGAACCTGCGATTTCAGCGGAGACCTGTTTGCGAAAATGCTGGAAGCCGCAAGGCGGTATGCCGTCACGGAAGGGCAGAAGCGCCCTTCCGTGGCATGGCAGACATATCTCTCTAGTTTTCGGTATTTCTGCGCCTCCGAAGCCCATAAGAGAATGGGGAACGTGGCGGCAGGCACCTTGTTTGACGACGGATGCTTTGCGAAAATGAGATTAAAGGAGGGCGTTCTGGCAGTGAACGCAAATTCGTCCCATAAGGAGGGAGCGTGGGAGTTTATCAGCTTTCTTCTGGGGGACAGCGCACAGATGGCGATGGCCAGCGAAGGTGAGCGCAGAACCCCTGTCAGCAGAGCTGCCTTTGACAAAGCGGTGAAGCTTTGGCTGGAGGCGATGGTGCGGGAGGGGACGGTGAGCATAGGCACTTCCACCTTCCGGAACGGCAAGCTCAGTAATAATGATGACTGGGTGTCATATGCTGCAAAGGATGTGACGGAGGAATGGACAGAGAGGTACCGGCAGGCGATGGAGGAGGTGAAGCCTCTTCCTATACGGACGGAGCCTGTTTTAGAGATTATCTGTCAGGAGGCGGCGAGCTACTTTGATGGAAGCAAAGACAGGGGGCAGGTGGCGGAGACGATTCGCAATAGAGTGCAGCTGTATCTGGACGAGAATCTATGATGAATGAATCAGTCGTATTGCTGGATGAGCCGACTGTGCTGCTGGATAAATCAGCCGTATTCGGTCAGGCGCTGCCCCTTCGGCGGGCTTGACTGAGGAAGGCGGCGGGGAGTATAATGGAAGGAGCGGGCGCAGCGCCGCCCTATGATACAGACGGAGGGTGACGAATATGTACTCTTATACGATTGTTCAGTGGCTGTTCTTCTTTTATTTCTATTGCTTTGCGGGCTGGTGCTTCGAGTCCGCCTATGTGTCCATAAAGTCCAGAGAGCTGACCAACAGAGGATTCCTGCGGGGGCCCTTCCTGCCTATCTACGGCAGCGGGGCCATCATGATGCTGGTGGTATCCATGCCTTTTCAGGACAACATTTTCCTGACCTATATAGCGGGCTGCGTGGGGGCCACGGCGCTGGAATATGTGACGGGAGTGGCTATGGAGGCGCTGTTCAAGGTGCGCTACTGGGATTATTCCAAAAACAGGTTCAACTTTCAGGGCCATATCTGTCTGGGCAGCTCTCTTGCATGGGGCGTGCTGACCATATTGATGACAGAGGTGATCCATGTGCCGGTGGAGAGGCTGGTGCTCTCCATACCGGGAAGCATACTGACCATAGTGACCTATCTTCTGACGGTGGTGATCTTCGCTGATTTCGCACTGTCCTTCAAGGCGGCCATCGATCTGCGCAATCTGCTGGTGAAGATGGAGCAGGCCAAGGCGGAGCTGGTTCATATCCGCAGGAGGCTGGACGTGATCATGGCTCTGGCCGAGCAGGACTGGGAGGAGCGCAAGGCAGCCTTTGCGGAGGGTAGGGCCGAGGCGAAAGAGGCCCAGGAAGAGGCGAAAAACATGCGTCTCGAGGAGGTGAAGGCAGGCATCGAGGGCAAGCTGGAGAGGCTGAAGCATCTGGCACAGACAAAGCACTCCGAATATCTGGAAAGCGTGCGGGAGGAGGTCATGGATCTCAAGACGAAGTATGCGGTCAATCTGGAGCTGAGGAAGAGGCAGGGCGGCCTGAAGGATTTCTTCCAGAGGAACATGATACGGTCCAACCCGGGCATGACCTCCGAGCGGTTCAAGGAAGCACTGGAGGAGCTGAAGGAGAGGGCGAGACACAAAAAAGACCAGTGAGACATTGTTTTGGGGGCCGGAGTCCGGCGGAAGGGGATCAGAGAACAGGGTGCAGCTGTATCTGGACGAGAATTTCTGACGGTTCTTCAGAAAACTTTTAGATTAGCCTTCTTGACAACTGTGCCGATAAGGTGGAAAATGAAATGCAGTGAAAAGAATTCTGCAATAAGAGAAATTCTGACGCAGAAAGGGATTCTGCGGCGGAAAGAGCTCTGGAGCAGAAGGAATTCTTGGGACGGATCAGGGTCTGATCCGTCGGCAGACACCGAAAGGGACAGGAGGGCAAGATAATGACGAAGATAGATGTGTTTTCCGGATTTTTGGGAGCGGGCAAGACCACTCTGATCAAGAAGCTTCTGAAGGAGGCTCTGGACGGCAGCAAAACCGTTCTCATCGAGAACGAGTTCGGCGAGATCGGCATTGACGGCGGCTTTTTAAAGGAGTCGGGAATAGAGATCAAGGAGATGAATTCCGGCTGTATCTGCTGTTCGCTGGTGGGGGATTTCGGAACCTCTCTGAAGGAGGTCATCGAGACCTATGCGCCGGACAGGATTCTCATCGAGCCTTCGGGAGTGGGAAAGCTTTCCGATGTGCTAAAGGCCGTGGAGAATGTTGCGGCGGATCTGGACGTGCAGGTGAACAGCGCCGTGGCGGTGGTGGACGCCTCCAAGGCCAAAATGTATATCAAGAATTTCGGGGAGTTCTTTATCAACCAGATTGAATATGCCGGAACCGTTATCCTCAGCAGGCTGGACAAGGTGAGCGCCGAGAAGCTGGAAGAATGTGTGAAGATGGTGCGGGAGCACAATGCCAAGGCCACCATCGTGACCACGCCTCTGACAGAGCTGGAGGGCAGGGCCGTGCTGGAGACCATAGAGGGTGCGGACACGCTGGATGAGATGATGAAGGACATGCTGCAGCATGCCAAGGAGGAGCAGGAGCACCATCACCATGAGCATCACCATCATGAGGAGGGTGAGTGCTGCGGCCATGAGCACCATGAACACCACCATCATGAGGAGGGCGAGTGCTGCGGCCATGAGCACCATGAGCATCACCATCATGAGGAGGGCGAGTGCTGCGGCCATGAACACCACCATCATGAGGAGGGTGAGTGCTGCGGCCATGAGCATCATGAACATCATCATGAGGAGGGCGAATGCTGCGGCCATGAGCACCATGAGCATCACCATCATGAGGAGGGCGAGTGCTGCGGCCACGGGCATCATCATGACGAGGAGCATGAGTGCGGCTGCGGTCATCATCACGACCATGACCATCACGGCCATCACCATGCGGACGAGGTGTTCACCAGCTGGGGCAAGGAGTCTCCGGCGAAGTTCACGGCGGAGAGGATAGAAAGCATCCTCACTGCCCTGGACAGCGGGGAGTACGGGGCCATTCTCCGGGCCAAGGGCATGGTTCCCGGACAGGACGGCAGCTGGATCTACTTTGACTATGTTCCTGAAGAGCATGACATCAGGACGGGCAGGCCTGAGGTGACGGGGAAATACTGTGTCATCGGGGCGCAGCTGAAGGAGGATAAGCTGGAGGAGCTGTTTCGCTGATATAAGAAATCAGTACAATCGTCCGCAGGAACGGACAGACGGGGGCATGAATGAAACCGGTATATATGATCAATGGCTTTCTGGAGAGCGGCAAGACGGAGTTCATCTGTTTCACGCTGGCCCAGGAGTATTTTCAGATTAGGGGAAAGACTCTCCTGATTCTCTGTGAGGAGGGAGAGAACGAGTATGACCCGGTGCTTTTGAAGAGGAGCCGCACGGAGGTGGAGCTGATCGAGCGGGAGGAGGATTTCAATCCCGCCAATCTGACAGATCTGGAAAAGCTTCATAAGCCGGAGCGTATCATCATCGAATTCAACGGTATGTGGAACTACAAAAACGCAAAGCTTCCTTGGTACTGGAAGATCGAGCAGCAGATCACCACTATAGACGGCTCTACCTTTCCTATGTACTATACCAATATGCGTTCACTGCTGGCGGAAATGATCCGGAAGTCGGAGATGATCATCTTCAACCGCTGCGACTCCGTCCGGGATCAGCTGAATACCTACCGCAGGAACGTGAAGGCAGTGAATGCGTCTGCGGACGTGGTGTTCGAGGATTCCAACGGGGAGATCGACGAGATCTTTGAGGAGGATCTGCCCTATGACCTGAGTCAGGACATCATTCAGCTGGACAACAGGGGGTATGGCATCTGGTATCTGGATGCCATGGATCATCTGGAGCGGTATGTGGGAAAGAAGCTGCAGTTTACGGCCATGGTGCTGAAGCCGGAGGAATTCCCCAAGGGGTATTTCGTCCCGGGGCGCATGGCCATGACCTGCTGTGCGGACGACATGGCCTTTCTGGGCTATGCCTGCGAATATGAGGGAACGGACGGTCTGAAGCAAAGGGAATGGGTGAAGGTCACGGCAGCGGTGGCCAAGGAGTATTGGGCGGATTATAAGGGAGAGGGCCCCGTGCTCCATGCCCTCAGCGTGGAGAGGACGAAGGCTCCCAAGGAGGAGATCATCAGCTTTTCGTAACACTGCAGGTCAGGTTCTGCAGGCAGGGACTCATGGGAGATCAGATAAGCGGAGATCAGAATAAGGACCTGACAGAAGGCCCGCCTGTCCGATATGAATCATGAGTGGCAGGAAAGGGCCGTCTGCGGCAATTGAGATATGGCACAGAACAATGAAAAAGAACATCCCGACCAGACGATAAGGCTGTTTGAATTGGAGGCAGCC
>CANOFQ010000141.1 GCA_947565325.1 uncultured bacterium | reverse complement strand
AGCAAGGTGGATTTTCCGCAGCCTGAAGGCCCCTTCAGAATCAGGCATTCACCTGATTCTAAATCCAAATTTATATTTTCAAAGAGATTTTTTTCTTCATAGGCAAAGCTTAAATTCTGCGCCGAAACGGAAGTGATTTTTGCGATATCTTCAGCTCCGTCATCAGCTTCGGCCTGCGGGGTCAGCAAAGCGTTTATTCTGCCGTCCATCCCCTTAAGCTGCTGATACTCTGAAATGCAGGCAGGAATCTGATACAAGGTGTTGGTCAGGGAACCCACGGCCGCCAAAAGCACAATGAAATCGCTGACTGCAATGCTGCCCTTGGAAACCCCGTATCCCCCGATGATCAGTATGACGCAGGTATTCAGAATCGTGTTTGCCGAGCCTAAAATTCTCTGCATTGTCATTGTGCCTAAAATTTTTCCCTGATCGGCTTTATAGTCCGCAATCTCTTTTTGATAAGGTTTAATCACCCTGTCAGCGTTGAGCGCATAGGCAGCTTCCCGGTTCCGTACCAGCTCCGCATTGTGATTATAAATGGCGCCCATATGAAAATAAAGCTTTTCATTCTGCTCCGGCAGCCTTCTTCCCCTATAGGCGCTGATTGAAATTGCCGCCAGGGATATGAAAAGGGTCAGAGCCCAAAGCCAGGGCTCTATCAGAACGACATAGATACTTGTCAGAATGACCGAAACGGCAGTTTCTGCCATTTTCAGTATCAATCCGGAAAGCTGCCCGGAATATGTAAAAACATCATTCCGGATAATGGGCAGCATTTTCTCGGCATTTTCTTTGTTTTTATAATTTGAGCCGAGCCAGATGTCTATGGCCTTCTGCTCCAGTGCTTCTATCAGTGTCTGCTTAATGGTCAAAGCCCTGCTGTTTTGAACGCAGACAAGCGCCGCCGATATCATTAAGCTGGCTGCAAATACCGCAAATATGCCCCAAATTCTGCCCGCATTTTTTGTTAAGACACTGTCCGCCAGAAGCCTTATGCACTCCAGATAAACGATGCCCAGACCTGACCCCAGACAGACGGCAAGCCCTGCCGCAAACAAACTGCCGGCAGATTTTTTTAGTATGTTTTTTGATTGGGTATTCATTTTTGTCCTTCCCATATTTTCCTTATCCTTTTTTAGTGGCGTAGTACAATTCCAACTCTGTCTATATTATATAGGATTGTCATTGCATTGTAAACAGCTTCGGCTCTTTACCGCACTCCCCCCGCCGTTCCTCCGTCCCGCCCTTAAAGGGTCTGTCCCTCGTCCTTCCTCCATGTCTGATAGAGCTGTGCGATCACCTGCTCGATGGGAGCCCGCCTGATCTCCACGTCCCTGATCCCGTCAATCCGGGACAGCATCTCCATCAGAAGCCGGATGGGCGTGCAGGACAGATCTGCCTCGAATTCAAAGACCCCGTGCTGCTCGCTGAGCAGCCTGCAGCCCTCCAGCACGGGCCTCCTGCCGTCCGTAGTGACCGTAAAGACCGTGCTGTTCCCGGTGAGCCTGCGCAGCCCCTCAAAATCCCCGTCATAGGCAAGCTTCCCCTTGGAGATCATCAGGATCCTCCGGGCCATCTCCTCCAGATCATCCATGTCATGGCTGGTCACCAGAATCGTGACGCCGTCCTCCCGGTTGATCTTCTTCAGGAACTCTATCATCTGTCGCTTGGCCACCACGTCCAGCCCCAGAGTGGGCTCGTCCAACAGAACCAGCTCCGGCGAATGCAGCAGCATCATGGCCAGATCCGCCCGCATCCGCTGCCCCAGGGACAGCTCTCTTGCAAAGGTGTTCAGGATCCCGTCGAGCTCCAGAAGCTCCCTCATCCTGTCCAGGTTCCGCTCATAGACCTGATCCGGGATATCCCATACCACCTTTTTCCATTCAAAGCTCTGTATCACGGGATGATCCCACCAGAGCTCCGTCCGGTTGCCGAACAAGACTCCCAGCCTTCTCATCAGCCTGATCCTGTCCTTCTCCGGTGACATCCCCAGCACCGAGATCCTTCCCTCCGTAGGCTGGAGCATACCGGCCAGCAGCTTCATGGTCGTGCTCTTGCCCGCTCCGTTGGGCCCCGCATATGCTGCGAACTCGCCCCTTCCGATCCGAAAGGATACGCCCTCAAGGGCAGCCACTGTGGTTTTCTGCTGCCTGAAGAGCCCTCTGGCCCCTTCCTTCCTCCGCCACTGGGTAAAGACCTTGGTGACGGACTCAACGGCCACCGCAGGCCGCCTAAGAGCGGTGTCCGCCGGATACATATCTGTTGATTCCCTTTTTGACATAATATCGAAATCCTTTCTTGAAAAAATGTGCCGCCGTAAACGCCGCAAAAAATGTGAACAGCGGAAAATATAAGCTTTCAGACAACGTTGTCTTTCCCAGCAGTATCATCGTGGGGAGACATGCCGCAAGCCCTGCGGGGAAAATCGTCAGCAGCGGATACCTGACATACGCCGGCATGCCGGACAGCGGAAAGGTCATGGCCCGCTCCACGCTGTATACCACTGTGCTGGATATCTCCTCGCACTGCACCGGCGCATAGAAGGCGAGGCTGGAGAGCAGGTACGAGCAGGACACCACGATCACCATGCTCACTGCCGGCAGGAGGACAAGCAGCCCCCACCACCACCAGGCAAAATCCCTTTCCAGATTGCACAGTGCGGCGATCAGCAGCCCAACCCCCGACAGGAAGGTGCTGGAGCCGGTGAAGGGGAAAATGCCCACCGTAAGCTGCACCCCATAAGGCAGGGGCATGATGAACATATGCTCCCACTGCCCCCTGCCGATGATCCTGCTGGGAAACAAGGCGTTACAGCCCCCCATCATGTTCAGAAATCCCATGACCACATTTCCATATGCCAGCATGAACAGAACCTCAAACCGATCCATGCCTCCTATCCCGCCGAATTTCCAGGCCAGAAGAAAGATGCCGGAGACGGCCGATATGTTGGAGACCAGATCGGAGGCTATGACCAGCGCCATAAACCGCCCGTCCCGCATCAGGGAGGCCAGATCCATCCTGGCATAGATCCCCAGCAGCTTAAAATACCGCCGCAAAGATACTTTATCCACCGAAGCTCACCATCCTTTCTCTTGACCGCCGAAACCAGCGGACTGCGGCGATCCATATCATAACATTCCAGAAAAGCTGCACCGGCAGGACCTCTGCGGCATCTGCGCTCCCCACGTATACCGCTAGGAAGGCTCCTCCGAGACTGCCGAAGGGCTGGTAGCGTATCCATCTGTCCATACCGAAGGGCAGTATCCTGAACGGAATCACCGTCCCCGAAAAAAAGGACACCACGGCACTCCTGATCACATAGGTGGGCCAAGAGACATTTCGCAGTCTCACCGTGATGCAGTAAAAGATGAATTCAAAGGCAAAGCCCAGTGATACGCTCAGGAACAGCGAGGGAACCGCCCAGAGAGTCCTTGGCAGGATCCGGATCCCGAAAGCAGGGGCAAGCAGCAGCATGGGCAGCGAGAACAAGAGCAGCATCGGCACCCACTCTCCCGCCGTTCTTGCGATTACCTGCCCGAACACCGGCATGGGGCGTGTAAACATCTCCATGCTTCTGGTATCGAAATCCCATGACGACAGACAAGTATTCACAATCATCATATCCGCTGCCAGAGCATTGACATATGTGTAGCTCAGCAGCTGCGGAACCGACATTTCCACCTCCGCTCCGCCCTCCGCCAGCGTTCTCCAGATAAACAGAAGGGGCACAAGGTACACCAGCCTCATGAATACCTCCGGCACCAGATATACCAGGCCGCCGTTGGTTCTGGCCCGCAGGGACATCAGGGCAGTCATACCGTATTTTGCAAATACCTTTTTCCCAAGTCGGATTCTCTCATGTGAGACTTTTCTATGTTGGCTTTTTCTGTTTTCTATCTTCATACATAATGACTCCTCTTTTTCTGTGTTTTTGCCTTTGGCTTCTGCTTCCCCTTGGACAGAAAGGTTCAAAGGGTACCATATCTGCGCACAAAAATACCCTCCACAGATCATCTTGTCTGCGCAGGGCCTCCGCCTTCATTCACTCTTCCTTGCATTTACAAGGCTCCCTTTCATGACACGGCCATCATTGCTGTGCCTTCGTCATTCCTCCGGGCAGTGTTTTCCACGGTGAGCAGCATACAAAACAATCCGTCTCCCCAAAATGGGCATAGCTATCCCCTGCACCGGCCATTTTGTATGCAAATCCACGTATGACGTCGCTGCCGTAGAATAATTCTTTCTCTCTGAGGACTCCGCACTGTCTCATACTTCTCACCGCCTTTCCCGAACAATGTACTGATCATACCATATTTTTTCTGCCTCCGCAACCAGAATTTACCGTAATCCTTCCTGACAGGATGTAGCTGGCAAAATGTCGGCGGAAGTGTGGTGCGCTGAAGTTTGCTGAAGTTTTCCGGCTTTTCCGTCCCTGCCTGCTTGACAAGAGAAAAAAAACATATTAGAATAAATAACTGATCAGATTTTGAACATACGTGAGTATAAAAGGTTCAGTAAAGCAGAGAGGGGATGCCGCCGGCTGAAAGCACCCGTTACGACCCTTTTAGAAGTTTCAGTATGGGAGTCTTTCGACGAAAAGCACCGCCCGGGATGTGTCGGGCCGGGATGCGCTAAGCCGGATGTATGTGCAGCAGATCACATTGCACAAGACGAGTGCAGAGTATCACGAAACAAATACTCTGAATTAGGGTGGTACCGCGGTTGACATCGTCCCTTGTCTCAGCAGGGGAACGGTGTTTTTTATTACACCGAAAGCCCTGCAAAAATCAGAAAGGAGCATTGCGATGAAAGAAAAAATCACCGGCATTTTATCTGAAGTGAAGGCCAAGATTTCCGCAGCCGCCAGTGAAGGAGAGCTGCAGAACGTAAAAAGCGCCTACATCGGAAAGCAGGGAGCACTGAGCCTCCTGATGAAGGAGCTTCCGAATCTGGCGCCGGCGCTTCGTCCCGAGACGGGAACCCTGCTGAACAAGGCCAAAAACCATGTGACCGAGCTGATCGACGCAAAGAGGACAGAGCTGAAGCTGAAGGCCTCTGAAATATCCCCTGATTTCGACTGCTCTGTCCCGGGGATCCTGCCGCCGGGGGGCGGGCTTCATCCCATCACCCAGATGTGCTACGACTTAAACGACACCTTCCGTTCCATGGGCTTCGAGGTTTTTCAGGAGGACGAGATCACAAGCGAGCTGTACGCCTTCGATAAGCTGAACTTCCCCCAGAACCATCCGGCCCGGGAGAGCATGGACACCTACTGGCTGGAGGGGCATGACAAGGGAGGCACCAATGAGAAGCTCTGCCTGCGTCCCCATCTCACCGGAGGCAGCGTCCGTTATATGCAGACCCATAAGCCCCCGTACCGTTTCGTGTATCCGGGACGGGTCTACCGGAACGAGACCACCGACGCACATCACGAGAGGGCGTTCTTCCAGTATGAGGCGCTGATCGTTGACAAGGACATCACCTTCACCTCAGGCAAGGTGATGATCAAGAGCATCCTGAGCAAGGTGTTCGGCACGGACGTGCCCGTCAGGATGCGCTCCGGCTTCTTCCCCTTCGTGGAGCCGGGCTTCGAGATCGACATGCAGTGTCAGGTCTGCGGCGGCAAGGGCTGCAGCGTCTGCAAGCATGTGGGCTGGATCGAGGTCATGCCGGGGGGCTCCCCTCATCCCAATGTGCTCCGGGCAGCAGGGCTTGACCCGGATGTGTACACGGGCTTTTATGTGAACATCGGCCTGGACAGACTTGTCATGATGCGCTACGGTGTTGATGACGTGAGGCTCTTCCACAGCGCCGACTTAAGATTCCTGAAGCAGTTCAGATAAGCCGCCTGCAGACAGTTTGAGCAATATGATAGTTTGACCGATATCACAGTTTGGCCGATATATGACAGTTTGGCCGATATCACAGTTTGGCCGATATAGGTGCGGAACACGCACATTTGTACCGTTTCAAGGATTGACTCAAGGATTGACAAGTGCGCCAAAGCGCACAAGGAGGTGCATGAATGAAATTATCATTATCATGGATCCGGGATTATGTGAATATCCCGGAAAATATAGATCTGAAAAAACTGGCCTATGATCTGACCATGTCTACCGTGGAGGTAGAGGACGTGGAATATCTGGCCCGCCGTTTTGACCATATGGTGGTCGGAGTGATCGAAAAAGTGGAGGCCCATCCCAATGCGGACAAGCTGCGGGTATGCAAGGTAGACATCGGCGGCGGTGAGATCAGGGAGATCGTCTGCGGCGGGATCAACCTTGCGGAGGGTATGCGGGTGGCCGTCTCCTGCCCCGGCGCCGTTGTCCGCTGGCACGGAGAGGGAGAACCCGTCGTGATCAAGAATTCCAAGCTCCGGGGCGTGGAATCCTTCGGCATGATCTGTGCCTCGGACGAAATCGGGCTCGGCGATCTGTTTCCGGCGTCACAGGAGGCAGAGATCCTGGATCTGTCCGCATTTGACGTGCCGGCGGGAACCTCTCTGGCCGATGCGCTGGACATGGACGACATCATTCTGGAAATTGACAACAAATCCATGACAAACCGACCGGATCTCTGGGGCCACTACGGCATTGCCCGCGAGATAGCGGCCCTCTACGACCTGCCGCTGGCCGAGATCAGGCCCTGGCAGACAGATGCCCCCACGGCCTTCAGGGTCGAGATCGCCGCTCCCGACAGATGCGCAAGATACATCGGCGTGGAGATGTCCGGCGTGGAGGTAAAGCCCTCCCCCTACCGGATGCAGAACAGAATCTGGAAGGCAGGGATGCGCCCCATCAATGCACTGGTAGATATCACGAACTACTGTATGCTTGCCACGGGAAACCCCACCCATGCCTTCGATGCGGACAACATCACGGACCATATCGTGGTGCGGCCTGCCGCAGAGGGGGAGAAGCTCCGTCTGCTGAACGGCAAGGAGCTGACTCTGTGCGAGGATGATCTTGTGATTACGGATTCCGAGGGGCCCGTGGCACTTGCAGGCGTCATGGGCGGCTCCAAGGATTCCATTCTGCCCCATACTGCCCGGGTGATTCTGGAGGTGGCGAACTTCGAGTCCACGGGGATCCGAAGGACGGCGCTCCGATACGACAACCGGACCGAAGCCTCCTCCCGATATGAAAAGGCTATCGATCCGGAACGGTGCGATCAGGCGCTGGCTCTGTCCATGCAGTACTTCACGGAGCTGTATCCTGACATGAAGGTCACCGGCTGCTGCGACCGGTACGTGAAGCCCCTTGAACGTGCCCAGATCGACGTGAGCCTCACATGGCTGGCGAAACGTCTAGGGAAAAACCTGTCGGAGGACGTGATCAGCCGCAAGCTTACGCTGCTGGGCTTCGACGTGCAGATCGAGGGCGACAACATGCATGTCACTGCCCCCACATGGCGTTCCACCGGAGACATCTCCATGAAGGACGATATCATGGAGGAGGTGGCAAGGATGTACGGCTATGACAACTTTGAAGCCACGGAATTCACCACCACGTTCACCGGGGCCATCAACCAGAAGGAGCAGGACCTGATCAGAAACATCAAGGAGTACCTGGCCCTGCGCTGCGGGATGCAGGAGGTCTACACCTATCCTTGGATGAGCGACACCTTCGTAAAGGCCGTGCTGCAGGGCACGGAGGGCGTACTGAAGCTGTCCACGCCCCCTGCGCCGGACTTAAGCTGCATCCGCTCTTCCCTGCTTCCCAACCTCTGCGAGGCTGTCATGAAGAACGAGCGCTATTTCAATGATTTCTCCCTCTTTGAGGAAGCGCAGGTCTTTCTGGACGGCAGCTACAGCGCCGCCTATGACAAGACAGAGTCCCTGCCGGAACAGTACAGACACATCGGGGCAGCTTTCGCAAGCAGCGAGAAAAACAGCACGCAGCTTTTCCGGGAGGCCAAGGGTGTGCTGGAATTTATGCCCCGCTATACCCACATGGAGTCCTTCGTGTTCAAAAAGGAGACAAAGCCGGTATGGGCGGACGACGTGGTGTGGCTCAACATCTGTGTCGGCGACGAGAAGATCGGCGACATGGGCCTGCTGGCAAAAAAGGTGTCCATGGAATGCGGCATCAAAAACCTCTCCGTCATGCTTTTCGAGCTGGATGCCACCAGGCTGAAGCCGCTCAGATCCAGAACAAACAGCTTTACCCATCTGGCACAGTATCCGGAAACCGACTATGACATCTCCATGCTCTTTGACTCCAATGTGACATGGAACGATATCCACAGCGCCGTCATGGACAAGAAGAAGGCGGGCTCCCTTCTGAAAGACGCCTCCTTTGTGGATGAATACCGGGGCAAGCAGATTCCGGCTGAAAAGAAGTCCGTAACCATCCGGCTGACCATAGGCTCCGACGAGAAGACACTGACCTCTCAGGAAATCGAAAACGCTGCCAGTCAGGTCATGAAGAAGCTGGGCAAAACCATGGGGGCGGAGCTGCGGACGCAGTAGATCCGGCCAGAAGGATACTCTATCAGACATTTGCTTCTATGACGACATGTTTTATAACGGCGTGTTTCATGACGGCATGGTCAATAATAGTATGGTCAATACGGCCTGCCGTCAAGAAGGGTAAAAGGGGGCTGTGAAAAAAAT
>CANOFQ010000140.1 GCA_947565325.1 uncultured bacterium | reverse complement strand
AAAAAAAATGCAATTCGTCCTTTGCGAGTTGCTTTTTTTATGGTATACTTACTTCCGACAATAATCATGGGGGTATTTGCGTATCAGTGCGGCCCCGCTGTCATGTTGTATTTATTTTATAAATGGAGGACAGAAAGCATGAGTACTACTTCAAAAGCGAGTCAAAGAATAACAGCTTTACTCGATGACAACAGTTTCGTTGAAATCGGTGCGCTTGTGACGGCGAGAGCCACGGATTTCAATATGAAACCCGGCGAGACTCCTTCAGACGGTTGTATCACCGGCTACGGAGTGATCAACGGAAAGCCTGTGTATGTGTACAGTCAGGATGCTTCCGTGATGAACGGCACCATCGGCGAGATGCATGCGAAGAAAATCTCCGGTCTTTATGATCTGGCGATGAAGACGGGCGCTCCGGTGATCGGCCTGATCGATTCCGCTGGGCTGAGGCTGCAGGAGGGAACGGACGCTCTGGATGCGTTCGGGACCGTCTACAGGAGGCAGACGCTGGCATCCGGCGTGATTCCCCAGATCACTGCAGTGCTTGGAAGCTGTGGGGGCGGGCTCGCCCTGTTCCCTACCCTGACGGACTTCACCTTCATGGAAAAGAAGGACGCAAAGCTTTTCGTCAACGCTCCCAATGCGCTGGACGGAAACGTGATCACCAAATGTGATTCTTCTTCCGCTCAGTTCCAGTCCGAAGAGAGCGGCATCGTGGACGTGGTGGCCGGAGAGGAGGAGCTTCTTGCGAAGATCAGGGATCTGGTGGGCTTCCTGCCCTCCAACAGCAGCGAGGGAAGCGACATGGTTGAGTGTACGGATGATCTGAACCGTGTGAATCCGGAGCTGGCAGGGTGTGCAGGAGACACATCCGTGGCGCTGAGCATCCTTGCGGACAACAGCGATTTCTTTGAAGTGAAGGCCGGATACGGGAAGGATATGGTGACGGGCTTCCTGAAGCTGGACGGGGTGACGGTAGGCGCCGTGGCCAACCGCAGCGAGATCTGTGACGAGGAAGGCAAGGTGGCAGAGAAGCTGGATGCGGTTCTGTCCGCAGAAGGCTGCGAGAAAGCTGCTGCGTTCGTAAACTTCTGCGACGCCTTCGGTATCCCGGTGCTTACCCTGACCAATGTGAAGGGCTATAAGGCTACCGTGTGTTCCGAGAAGAGGATTGCGAAGGCGGCGGCAGGGCTTACCTATGCCTTTGCGAATGCAACGGTTCCCAAGGTGAACGTGGTAGTGGGCAAGGCTCTGGGCACCGCCGCAGTGGTGATGAATTCCAAGGCCATAGGTGCGGATATCACCATGGCATGGCCGGAGGCGCAGATCGGCACCATGGAGGGCAGGCTTGCTGCAAAGATCATGTACGACGGTCAGGGGGCCGATGTGATCAATGAGAAGGCCGCAGAGTACGACGCACTGCAGCTGAATGCGCTCAGCGCCGCCAGAAGAGGCCATGTGGACCAGATCGTGGAGGCTGCGGACACCAGAAAGTACGTGATAGGCGCTTTCGAGATGCTCTTTACCAAGAACGAGGATCGTCCCGCAAAAAAGCACGGAACAGTATAGAAAGGGTGATTATAAAATGAAGAAATTTATGGCTTTGATCTGTATGATTGCCTGCATCTTCGGATTGACCGCCTGCGGAAGCGAGGGGACTCTGACAGATTACGAACAGCACAAGGTGGAGAATGCCCAGCAGATCACAAGGGATTACCTCGTGCCGATGCTGTCCCAGTATATGGACGATGTGCGTGTGCATGATCTGGATGAATACACGGCGGAAGAGGTCGAGTATATGCTGGAGGCCCAGCTGGGGCTTCTGGTGGACGGATATGCCTTCAAGACGGCCATCGGCTCCTTCTATTCTGCCATGGATTCCATAGGCATGGTTTCCGAGCTGGGTGAAATCAGCGCCAGAATAGAGGGAGACCAGATCATCGTAGAGGCGGAGGTCATCGGTGAGAAGAAGAACGGAACAGCGGAGGTCATCCTTTCCAATGACATGTTCTTTAAGATGGAATCCGCAGCCCTGAATCCTAAGTCGAGTCTCGGTGAGCTGATGGGCAGGGCAGGGCTGAACACCCTCATCGGCATGGGCACCGTGTTCGCAGTGCTGATCCTGATCAGCGGCATCATCTCCTGCTTCAGGTTCATTTCGAAGCTTCAGGACAACGCAGCCAAAAAGAAGGCGGCGAAGGAAGGCGAAGTGGCAGGGGTGGAGAACGCAGTGGCACAGATCCTCGAGCAGGAGGCAGCGGCAGAGGAGACGGACGACCTTGAGCTGGTTGCGGTCATCGCTGCGGCGGTGGCGGCCTATCAGGGCTCCGCATCAACGGACGGCTTCGTGGTGCGCTCCATCAGAAGACGGTAAGATACGTTTTAGTGAACAGATTCTGACAGATTCTATGAAAAGGATGGATTATATTTTAGGAGGAAAAGATAGCTATGAAGAATTATACCATTACTGTGAATGGAAATGTATATGATGTAGTAGTAGAAGAAGGTGCTTCTGCGGGTGCTCCCGTGGCGGCGAAGGCTCCCGCAGCACCCAAGGCAGCCCCCAAGGCGGCCCCGGCGGCAGCCCCCAAGGCGGCGGGCGGCGCAGGCAGCGTCAAGATCGAGGCAGGTGCCGCAGGCAAGGTGTTCAAGCTGGAGAAGAAGGTGGGCGATGCCGTGAAGAAGGGTGATGCTGTAGTGATCATCGAGGCAATGAAGATGGAGATCCCTGTGGTGGCACCTCAGGACGGAACCGTCGCCAGCGTTGACGTGGCGGTGGGTGATGCTGTAGAGGCCGGCGCTGTATTGGCTACCATGAACTGATTCATGCAGGAGCTTGATTCTATTTTCTACGGTATTACAGACAATAGGAGGTCAACAAATGGAATATATAGGTTCTACGCTGAATAACCTTATCCATCAGACTGCGTTCTTCAATCTGACTTGGGGAAACTATCTGATGATAGCGGTTGCGTGCTTTTTCCTCTATCTGGCTATCCGGCATGAATTCGAGCCCTTGCTTCTGACTCCGATAGCCTTCGGCATGCTGCTGGTGAATATCTATCCCGACATCATGCTCCATGCAGAGGACGCCTCCAACGGTGTGGGCGGCCTGCTGTATTACTTCTATAAACTGGACGAGTGGGCGATTCTGCCCTCCCTGATCTTCATGGGCGTGGGTGCCATGACGGACTTCGGCCCCCTGATTGCAAACCCCAAGAGCTTCCTTCTGGGAGCGGCGGCGCAGTTCGGTATCTTCGCCGCTTATTTCGGCGCCATCTTCTTGGGCTTCAACGACATGGCGGCTGCGGCCATCTCCATCATCGGCGGAGCGGACGGCCCTACCTCCATCTTCCTTGCCAGTAAGCTGGGCCAGACGGCGATCCTGGGTCCCATAGCGGTGGCGGCCTATTCCTACATGTCGCTGGTGCCCATCATCCAGCCTCCCATCATGAAGCTCATGACCACGGAGAAGGAGCGGAAGATCAAGATGGGGCAGCTGCGTCCCGTGTCCAAGCTGGAGAAGATACTGTTCCCCGTCATCGTGACCATCGTGGTATGCCTGATCCTTCCTACCACGGCTCCTCTGGTGGGCATGCTGATGCTGGGCAACCTGTTCCGGGAGTCCGGCGTGGTGAGACAGCTGACGGAGACGGCCTCCAATGCCATGATGTATATCGTGGTCATTCTGCTGGGTACCTCCGTGGGAGCCACCACCAGCGCAGAGGCGTTCCTGAACTGGGATACGCTTAAGATCGTGGCGCTGGGCTTGATCGCGTTCATGTTCGGCACGGCGGCAGGGGTGCTGTTCGGAAAGATCATGTGCAAGGCCACAGGAGGCAAGATCAATCCTCTGATCGGCTCCGCAGGCGTGTCCGCAGTGCCCATGGCGGCCAGAGTGTCCCAGAAGGTGGGTGCGGAGGCGGATCCTACCAACTTCCTGCTGATGCATGCCATGGGTCCCAACGTGGCGGGCGTCATCGGAACGGCCGTGGCGGCAGGCACCTTCATGGCGATCTTCGGGGTGTTCTGAGAAACGGCGGGAGCGTCTTCAGATGGCTTTATGTTCGGGCTGCAGAAACAGGCCCAATGGGCATAGGGCAGGCAAGAGGCCGGTGAAAGCCGGTCTGTGAGAAAGAACCATTGATGCTATTCTGGGTTTATGGCGGCGAGAGGGCCGAAGAGCGGCCTTTTCGCCGGAGAGAAAATAAATGGAGGAAATTCGTAAATGTCAGAACAAGAAAAGAAACCGATCAAGATTACGGAAACCATACTGCGCGACGCCCACCAGTCTCTGATCGCCACGAGGATGCCGACCGAGTTCATGCTTCCCATCGTGGAGAAGATGGACAAGGTGGGATATCATTCCGTGGAGTGCTGGGGCGGCGCCACCTTTGACGCATCCCTTCGGTTCCTGAAGGAGGACCCCTGGGACAGACTGCGCAAGCTGCGGGACGGCTTCAAGAACACCAAGCTGCAGATGCTTTTCCGCGGGCAGAATATTCTGGGCTACAGGCCCTATGCGGACGATGTTGTGGACGCTTTCGTACAGAAGTCCATCGCCAACGGTATCGACATCATCCGTATCTTTGACTGTCTGAATGATCTGCGCAACCTGCAGGAGGCGGTGAACGCCACCAATCGGATGAAGCAGCAGGAGGGCAGGGGACATGCGCAGGTGGCTCTTTCCTATACGCTGGGAGATGCCTATACGCTGGAGTACTGGACCGGCACGGCCAAGAGGATCGAGGAGATGGGCGCCGACTCCATCTGCATCAAGGACATGGCGGGCCTATTGGTGCCCTATAAGGCGGCAGAGCTGATCACCGCCATGAAGAGCGCCACCAAGCTTCCCATCCAGCTCCATACCCACTATACCTCCGGCGTGGCCAGCATGACCTACCTGAAGGCAGTGGAGGCAGGAGTGGATGTCATCGATACGGCCATGAGCCCGCTGGCTCTGGGAACCTCTCAGCCTGCCACGGAGGTCATGGTGGAGACCTTCAGGGGAACGCCTTACGACACGGGCTTCGACCAGAATCTGCTGGCAGAGATTGCTGACTACTTCCGTCCTTATAGGGACGAGTGCCTGAAGAACGGCCTGCTGAATCCTAAGGTCATGGGCGTGGATATCAAGACCCTGCTGTATCAGGTGCCCGGGGGCATGCTTTCCAACATGGTGAGCCAGCTGAAGGAGCAGAACGCTGAAGACAGATATTATGACGTGCTCAAGGAGATCCCCGAGGTCCGCAAGGATCTGGGCGAGCCTCCCCTTGTGACCCCTTCCTCCCAGATCGTAGGTACGCAGGCGGTGTTCAACGTGCTGATGGGCGAGCGCTACAAGATGGCCACCAAGGAGACCAAGGCGGTGCTGCGGGGTGAATACGGCCAGACCGTGAAGCCCATGAATCAGGAGGTCATCGACAAGGTCATCCCGGGCGAGGAGAGGATCACCTGCCGCTATGCGGATATGCTGGAGAACGAGATGGATAAGCTGGAGTCCGAGATCAGCCAGTGGAAGCAGCAGGACGAGGACGTGCTTTCCTATGCGCTGTTCCCCCAGGTGGCCATCGATTTCTTCAAGTACCGTCAGGCACAGCAGGAGAAGGTGGACATGACGCAGGCGGATACCAAGAACGGGGCGTATCCGGTATAAGCCGACTGTAGCCGAGGGCATGGCCCGGTGCCGTGCCTACAAGAATATATGGATGTGGCATTGATTCGTCCGGGGGCAGGAACCGAGAGGTTTCTGCCCTTGTAGACGCTTATGTGGAGGGCGGCAGATTGGAGAGGGTGATCGTCATAGGCGGCGGGGCCGCAGGCATGATGGCGGCGCTGGCAGCGGCGGAGAAGGGCTGCAGGGTATGCCTGATCGAGAAGAACGAGAAGCTTGGAAAGAAGCTGTTCATCACGGGAAAAGGCCGCTGCAATGTGACCAATGCAGGAGATATGGATACGCTTTTTTCCAATGTGCGCACAAACGGCAAGTTCCTTTACAGCGCCTTTTACGACTATGACAACCATGCAGTGATGGATTTTCTGGAGAGGACCGGCTGCCCCCTGAAGACGGAGCGGGGAGAGCGGGTCTTCCCGGTGTCGGATCATTCCTCGGATGTGACCGCCGCTTTTTCCAGAGAGCTGAAAAGGCAGGGCGTGGAAATCCTTCTCAATAAGAAGGCGGAGGAGCTATTGCTGGACGGAGCCGGCGGGATAGAGGGCGTAAGGCTTTCCGGAGGCAGGACAGTGAGGGCGGAGGGCTGCATCGTCTGTACCGGAGGGCTTTCCTATCCTTCTACGGGCTCCACCGGGGACGGCTATCGGTTTGCCCGGGCGGCGGGGCATCAGGTCACGGCCTGCCGTCCTGCGCTGGTGCCCTTCAATATAAAGGAGGAGTGGTGCGCCCGGCTCATGGGGCTTTCGCTGAAGAACGTGTCCCTGCGCATGGTCTGCGGGGAACGGGAGACCTACAGCGGCTTCGGGGAGATGCTTTTTACCCATTTCGGTGTCAGCGGGCCGCTGGTGCTGTCGGCCAGCAGCTTCTATGCTTCCGGCAAGGCCGGCAGTACGACGCTGTATATCGACCTGAAGCCCGCTCTGGACAGGGAGCAGCTGGACAGGCGGCTGCTGCGGGACTTTGACCAGAACAAGAACCGGCAGTTCCAGAACTCTCTTGGGGGGCTCTTCCCTGCAAAGCTGATTCCGGTGATGGTAGAGCTGTCCGGCATCCGCCCGGACAAGAAGGTGAACGAGGTCACCAGACAGGAGCGGGCAGGGTTCGGGCAGCTGATCAAGAGTCTGCCGCTGACGGTGACGGGCCTGCGGGGCTACGATGAGGCAATCATCACGCAGGGCGGCGTCTCCGTGAAGGAGGTGAATCCCTCCACCATGGAGTCCAAGAAGGTGAGGGGGCTGTACTTTGCCGGGGAGGTTCTGGATCTGGATGCCCTGACGGGGGGCTTCAATCTGCAGATCGCATGGTCCACCGGCCATCTGGCCGGACGCTCGGCGGCGGAGGCATATTGCTGACAAAAATGCGCAATGAGCGGGTGAGTCAGTCATGTAAGGCGCAAGATCGGCAAATGAGTATAGGGACAAAAAGGAGGACGGGAGGAATGAGCTTCAATGTAGCCATCGACGGGCCTGCAGGGGCAGGCAAGAGCACCATCGCCAAGGCTGTGGCAAGGCAGCTGGAGATGATCTACGTGGACACCGGAGCCATGTACCGTGCCATGGCGCTGTACATGCTGCGGGAGAAGGTCCCGCTGCAGGATGTGGAGGGGATCGTCCGGAAATGCCAGTATGCGGACATCACCCTGCGCTATGAGGACGGAGTGCAGGTGGTGCTTTTGAACGGGGAGAACGTGAACGGCTATATCCGCACGGAGGAGGTGGGAAATGCTGCCTCTGTGGTCAGTCCCATCTGCGAGGTGCGGGAGAAGATGAAGAGGCTCCAGCAGGCCCTTGCGGCGGAGAACGACTGTGTCATGGACGGCAGGGACATCGGAACCTGCGTGCTGCCAGATGCGAGACTGAAGATTTACCTCACGGCCAGCAGCCGGGTCAGGGCCCGGCGGAGATACCTTGAGCTGGAGGCCAGAGGCGAGCGGGGAGACCTTGCAAGGATTCAGGCGGACATAGAGGAGCGTGACTACAGAGATATGCACCGTGAGAATTCGCCCCTGAGGCAGGCGGAGGACGCGGTTTTGGTTGACACCTCTGACATGACCATTGAGGAGGCTGTAGAAACCATCCTCAGGCTGTGCAGACAGAGGATGTGACGGAGGGAGCATGGAGGTAAGGCTTGCGGAGCATGCAGGATTCTGCTTCGGCGTGAAGCGTGCGGTGGAAACCGTGTATGAACAGATAAAAAACGGGGAGAATATATATACCTATGGGCCGATTGTCCATAATGAAGAGGTGGTGAGGGATCTTTCGGAGAACGGAGTGAAGGTGCTTGCATCCAAGGAGGAGCTTCTTGCGCTGCCACGGGCCGGAAGCCGGGAACCGAAGGGCTCCGGGGCGTCTGACGGCCCCGCAGGCCCGGATGCGAAGGTGATCATCCGTGCCCACGGCGTATCCGAGGAGATCTACCGCATTCTGGAGGAGAAGGGACTGGAATGTGTGGATGCCACCTGCCCCTTTGTGAAACGGATCCAGAAGAAGGTGGCGGAAGAGAGCCGGAAGGGAAGACATATAGTGATTGTCGGAAATGCCGGACACCCTGAGGTGGAGGGCATCATAGGGTGGTGCGCAGGCCCCGTGACGGTGATTGAAAGCCCCCGGGAGGCCGAAAAAACGCTTCTTCCGGAGGAAAAAGAGATATGTGTGGTATCCCAAACGACATTTAACTACAATAAATTTCATGACATAGTTGAAATTCTTGGAAAAAGAGGTTATAATAGTAACGTCGTGAATACTATATGTAACGCAACGGAGGAACGGCAGCGTTCTGCGAGAGCGTTGGCGTTGGAGGCTGACGTAATGGTTGTAATAGGAAGCAGGCACAGTTCCAACACTACGAAGCTGTATGAAATATGCAGCGAAGTATGTGCCAGCACCTATTTTATACAGACACTGGATGACTTGCATTTAGCGCTACCTAAAGCTGTTCGACTGGTGGGTATTACTGCGGGGGCTTC
>CANOFQ010000139.1 GCA_947565325.1 uncultured bacterium | reverse complement strand
TAAAGGACAACTGCATTTCGAGTGCAGCTCGTTATGACCGCTTCGATAACTCTCCAGCAACATCTCCTATTCTATAGCATCCGGCGCTTTTTTGCAAGTGCCGGATACGTTTTTTTCTCTAAAGGTTGCAAATTTGTTCCAAAAAGGGTAATATTTTAGTATGAATCAGGAGAGGCGGTGCGGGGATCGCATCTGCCTTCCCGGAAAAAGAGAAGGAGGATTAATCATGAGGAGAATTGGCATGCTGACCAGCGGCGGGGACTGTCAGGCCCTGAACGCAGCAATGAGGGGGGTTGTGAAGACGCTGTACAACAGCGGGGAGCAGGTGGAGATCTACGGATTTCTGGACGGCTATAGGGGACTGATCTACAGCAAGTTCCAGATGCTGACGGGCAAGGACTTTTCCGGCATCCTGACCAAGGGCGGAACGATGCTGGGCACTTCCCGGACTCCCTTCAAGACCATTCAGGATCCGGACGAGAATGGCCTGAACAAGGTGGAAGCCATGAAGCAGAACTATTACAAGCTGCAGCTGGACTGCCTTGTGATCCTTGGCGGCAACGGCACCCACAAGACGGCCAACCTGCTGCGCCAGGAGGGGCTGAACGTGATCACTCTGCCCAAGACCATCGACAATGACCTTTGGGGAACGGACATGACCTTTGGCTTCCAGAGTGCAGTGGACATCGCCACGGACGCCATCGACTACATTCATACCACGGCGGCCTCCCACGGCAGAGTGTTCATCGTGGAAGTCATGGGACATAAGGTGGGGTGGCTGACCCTGAACGCAGGCATGGCAAGTGGCGCAGACATCATCCTGATCCCGGAGATTCCCTATGACATCAAGAAGGTCATCGCCAAGATCGAGGAGAGGGACAGAAAGGGCAGCGGCTTTACCATCATCGCAGTGGCGGAGGGCGCCATCTCCAAGGAGGATGCGAAGCTTTCCAAGAAAGAGTATAAGAAGAAGCTGGCCAAGAGGCCCCATCCTTCCGTGTCCTATGAGCTGGCGGCCGCCATTCAGGAAAAGAGCGGCAGGGAGGTTCGCGTGACGGTTCCCGGCCATATGCAGAGAGGCGGCAGCCCCTGCCCTTATGACAGAGTGTTCGCAAGCCGTCTGGGAGCCGAGGCGGGCAAGCTGATTCTGGACAACCAGTATGGTTTCATGGTAGGATATAAGAACCGCGAAGTGGTTAGGGTTCCTCTGGAGGAAGTGGCAGGGAAGCTGAAGGCCGTTTCTCCCGATGCGACCATCGTGCAGGAAGCGAAGCTTCTGGGCATCTGCTTCGGAGATTAAATGCTGCGGGGTGTACGGATCCGTCTGCGGACCGGACGCCCCTTTGGGAGAAAAAGCTTGGCCGCTGCAGACGTCGGGGAAAACAAGCCGCTGCAGGCAGCAGAAATAGGGATATCGAGGTGCAGGACATGTCATATACGGCATTATACCGGAAATTCCGCCCGGATACCTTCCAGGCGGTAAAGGGGCAGGATCATATCGTGACCACCCTGAAGAACCAGCTTAAGGCAAACAGGATCGGCCATGCCTATCTGTTCACCGGGACAAGGGGCACGGGCAAGACCACTGTGGCAAAGATCTTCGCCCGGGCCGTGAACTGTGAGAATCCGGGTTCGGAGGGGCCCTGCGGTGAATGCCGTATCTGCCGCGCCATTGCTGCCGGCGCCAGCATGAACGTCATCGAGATCGATGCGGCGTCCAACAACGGCGTGGACAATATCCGGGAGATCGTGGAGGAGGTTTCCTATTCCCCTGCGGAGGGGAAATACAAGGTTTATATCATAGACGAGGTGCATATGCTTTCCACGGGGGCCTTCAATGCGCTGCTGAAGACGCTGGAGGAGCCGCCCTCCTATGTGATTTTCATCCTGGCCACCACGGAGGTGCACAAGCTGCCCATCACTATCCTCTCCCGGTGCCAGAGATACGACTTCAGGCGCATCTCTATCGATACCATTGCGGACAGGCTGCAGGAGGTGACGGCAGCGGAAGGGGTGCAGGTGGAGGAGAAGGCCCTTCGGTATATCGCCAAGACCGCAGACGGCTCCATGCGGGATTCCCTGAGCCTGCTGGATCAGTGCGTGGCCTTTCATCTGGGCAGCGAGCTCACCTATGACAAGGTGCTGGACGTGCTGGGAGCAGTAGACACGGAGGTCTTCAGCAGGCTGCTGCGCCATGTCCTTGACAGGAACGTGCCGGGCTGCGTGGAGCTGCTGGAGGAGATCGTGACGGTAGGCAGGGAGCTGACCCAGTTCGTGACGGACTTTACATGGTATCTGCGCAATCTGATGCTGGTGCAGGCCTCGGACAAGCTGGAGGACGTGATCGACATGTCAACGGACAACCTGAAGCGCCTGAAGGAGGAGGCCCAGCTGGCGGACATGGATAGGATCATCCGTTACATCCGCATTTTCTCGGAGCTTTCCGGGCAGATCCGCTATTCCGCCCAGAAGCGCATTCTGGTGGAGATCGCCCTGATCAAGCTGTGCAGACCCCAGATGGAGACGGGGCAGGACGCTGTGCTGGATCGACTCCGTCAGGTGGAGGAGCAGATTGAGAACGGTGTCATAGTACAGCCCTCCGGCAGCGGGGACGGCAATACCGGGAACGGCGGCGCTGCTGGGAGCGGTGCAGCCGAGGGCGGCCGGACAGCGGGAAACGGAGGGAGAAAATCTGGGGAGGCGGCCCTGCGGGAGCTTGCCAGGGCCATTCCCGAGGACGTGAAGGGGATCGTGGCAAGATGGCCTGCCGTGGTGGGAACTGCGGAGAACCCCATGAGGATCTACATGAAGTCCGCCAAGCTGACGCTGGGGGCGGACGGCAGGCTGGTGATGGTGCTGGAGGACGGGATGGCGTCGGACTATTTCCTGCTCCACCCGGAGAACAGGGCTGAGCTGGAAAGGCTGCTGGCCGACTTTTCGGGGAAGCAGATTCAGGTAGACATCCAGAGCGTCAAGGGGCGACAGGACTTTGAAGAGAGCTATATAGATATATCTAAAATAGTGCAGATGGAGATCGAGGAGGAAGAGGAATAATGGCAAAGCGGGGTGGTTTCCCAGCGGGCGGGGTGCCCGGAAATATGGCAAATCTCATGAAGCAGGCCCAGAGGATGCAGCGTCAGATGGAAGAGGGCCAGAAGGAGCTGGAGACGAAGGAATTCAGCGCTGCGGCAGGGGGTGGTGCCGCTGAGGTCGTGGTCAACGGCAAGAAGGAGCTGGTGAGCATAAAGCTGAGTGAGGAGATCGTGGATCCAGAGGATATAGAGATGCTGCAGGATCTCGTCGTAGCGGCGGTAAACGAGGCGATGCATAAGGTGGACGAGGCCAGCTCCGAGCTTATGGGCAGGATGACCGGCGGCTTAGGAGGCATGCCCTTCTGATGGAGCTGTACAGCGGTCAAATCAATAATTTAATAGAGGAGCTGGCGGCGCTCCCGGGTATCGGCGGCAAGTCTGCACAGCGCCTTGCCTTCCATCTGATCAATATGCCCAAGGAAAAGGTGAGGAGACTTGCGGACACTATGCTGGAGGCCCGGGAGAACGTGCGCTACTGCAGGGAATGCTTTACCCTTACGGACAAGGAGGTCTGTCCCGTGTGCGCCAATGCAAAGAGAGACCACGGGACTGTCATGGTGGTGGAGAACACCAGAGACCTGGCTGCATATGAGAAGACCGGCAGGTATGAGGGGGTGTACCATGTGCTCCACGGGGCGATCTCGCCCATGCTGGGCATCGGTCCCGGCGACATTCGGCTGAAGGAGCTGATGGAGCGGCTGCAGGGAGATGTGGAGGAGGTCATCATCGCCACCAATTCCAGTCTGGAAGGAGAGACCACCGCCATGTATATCGCAAAGCTGATCAAGCCCACTGGGATCAAGGTGACCCGCATCGCCAGCGGCGTGCCGGTGGGAGGAGATCTGGAATATATCGACGAAGTTACGCTGCTGCGGGCTCTGGAGGGACGGGTGGAGCTGTAGGCGGCTTTAGAAGCGGAAGAGGAGGACGACACATATGTCAGTTACAGTGAGCTCTTTTGGCACTTATCCGGACGGAAGGGAGATAAAGCTGTATACCATCTCCAACAAGAAGGGCATGGAGGTGGCGGTGTCCGATATCGGTGCGGCTCTGGTCAGGGTCATGGCGCCCGACAGGGACGGCAATATGGCCGATGTGGTGCTGGGCTTCGACAGAGGCGAGGATTACTTGAAAAACCCAAGCTTCATGGGAGTGGTGGTGGGCCCCAGCGCCAACCGGATCGCAGGAGCCGCCTATACGCTGGAGGGAATCGATTACAAGCTGGATATGAACGACGGGGTGAACAATCTGCACAGCCATAAGGAAAAGGGATGGCACAAGCGGCTGTGGGATTCTGTGGCGGAGGGCAACGGAGTCGCCTTCACGCTGGAGGATGCAGACGGCAATCTGGGCTTCCCGGGAAAGAAACGGGCCGTTGTCACCTATCTTCTGGACGAGGAGAATGCGCTGACGGTGCATTATCATGGTCTCAGCGACAGACGGACGATCCTGAATCCCACGAATCACACTTATTTCAATCTGGAGGGCCATGCCAGCGGAAGCATAGAGGGGCATGAGCTGTGGCTGGGCGCCTCCCGTTACACGCCTGCGGACGAGGGCTCGATTCCTACAGGGGAGATTACCGATGTAAAGGGAACGCCCATGGACTTTACTGTCTCTAAGAAGGTGGGAAGGGATATCGGAGCCGATTTTGAGCAGCTGAGATTTGCGGGCGGGTATGACCATAACTGGATAGTTGACGGCTGGGACGGAAGGCTGCGCCATTTTGCCACGCTGAAGGGCCCCGTCAGCGGCAGGGTCATGGAGGCCTATACCACTCTGCCGGGAGTACAGTTCTATGCCGGCAACTTCATCGAGAGGCAGGGCGGCAAGGGCGGCGCCGTGTACGACTACCGGGGCGGTATGTGTCTGGAGACCCAGTATTTTCCGGATTCCATTCATAAACCGGAATTTCCCTCCAGTGTTTTCGGAGGAGACAGAGAGTATGATTCCGTGACTGTGTTCCGCTTCTGCTAGAGGGGGCGATCTGCTGAAATGTCTGCGCAGGACAGGGGTTCTGAGGCACGGCTGATGAGACGTTCCGTCGGCAGAGGATGCTGAGACATCTCGCACACCAGTCCGGCGGCAGGCCGGGGAAGGGCTGTCCGCAAAGATTGTCGAACGGTTCTTGTTGTATCACGACAAAGAATGCTAAAATACCTCGCACACCAATGCTATGATTATGAAAAATGGTATGGGAGGTGTTTTATATGGAACTGCCAAAGAACATTACACAGATCGGAGAATCCAATCCGTACTGCAAGATATACGTGGAAGATTATGTGACTTCCTATATAAAGCAGCAGAACCAATATGCCGGGGACAAGACCATGGCTGTGGGGCTGTACGGGGAGCGCAAAGAGGAGGACGGGATCACATATCTGTTTTTTTACGGGGCCTGCAGGCTCCATTTCCTGCAGAAGGAGTGTCGGCATTTGTCGCAGGCCGTCTTGCAGGAGGCGGAGAAGCAGAGAAAGAAATATTTTCCGGAATATGCGTTCCTCGGTTACAGCATTCTGGATGGGGAAATGGTGGAGGGGTTCCATGTCTGCCAGCAGGATGTGTGCAGATACATAGAAGGATATGCACGGTTTTATGTGAAGAACGACAGAATGCTTGCCCTGATGCTGGAGGAGCGTCAGGAGGAGGCCAAGCCGGAGGAGTTCAATCAGGAAAAATACAATGTGGTGAAGAAACGTCAGGAGGAGCGGCGCAGTCAGGCGGACAGAAAGATCGGCCTGTTTGCGGGCAGGGCCGAGAAAAGGGATGCGGGGCCGCAGGAGAAGCGGGAGGGCACGGTGCCGGAGATCAGCCTGCGCAACATGAGGCTGGCGGCGGCAGCCGTGTTCGGACTGCTGTGTGTGGTAGGACTGTCCACGATGCTGGACGGGGAGAAGATAGGCGAGCTTCAGACGGCTGCGGGACGCTTTTTCGACGAGCTGTCCCAACAGCAGCTGCCGGATGGCGACGTAAAGGAAGTAGTCAATAATTCCGTGCAGGTGGGAACCATTGTCACAGAGGACAAGCTTACGAATGCCATACTGAAGGAAAACGCAGAGGCGGGGGCTGCTTCCGGTGCACCGGATAGCGAGGCGGGGACCACACCGGAACCCACGCCAGAGCCGACTCCTCAGCCTACGCCCCAGCCCACACCGGAACCTACGCCCCAGCCCACACCGGAACCTACGCCCCAGCCCACGCCGGAGCCGACCCCTCAGCCTACGCCGGAGCCCACGCCCCAGCCGGTCTCCTATACCGTGCAGAGAGGGGACACCCTGATCGGCATATGTATAAGGAAGTATGGCAGTGACGCCCGGGTGGCGGAGGTGTGTTCACTGAACCATATCCAGAATCCTGACAACATTCAGGAAGGACAAAGGATTTTATTGCCGCAGCCGTAATCCTGATGGGAGGTGCCATGGCAGATATCAGAAGCTACATGAAGGAAAAAGAAAAGAGAGAGCAGAAGCAAGCAGGCTACAGAGAGAAGATAGCGAGACATAAGCTGGCTTCGGTATACCGTATCCTTCTGGTGGCAGCGGCGCTGGCAGCAGTTGTCGCTATTGTCGTGGTGCAGTATAGGAAACATGTCTATACGGAGTATGACACGATCTCCTCTGTGGAGAGGGAGACCGCCAGCGGAGCGGTGGATGTGAAGCTGGGGAACGCCGTGCTGACCTACAGTAAGGACGGAGCACACTGTACGGATGCCAAGGGGAGCGTGAGGTGGAACCAGACCTTTGAGATGCAGGACGCAAGGCTGTCCATCAGCGGCGACACGGTGGCTATCGGGGATTACAATGGCCGCAGCATCTACGTTGCCAATTCGGAGGAGATCCTTGGCGAGATCACCACCACCAGACCCATACGGGCCATAGCGGCCTCCGCCGGCGGTTATGTGGCGGCGGTACTTGCTGACACGGATGTCACTCGGATCAATATATACAAATATGATGGCAAGATAGTCTACGAGGGGCAGGCCCATATGGATAATTCCGGTTATCCGCTGGCCATCGGTCTGTCGCCGGGAGGGGAGCTGCTGGGGGTGGTGTATGCCCTTGCGGATGCCGGAACCCTAAAAACGACAGTTGCATTTTATAATCTGGGAGAGGTAGGAGACAATGTCAGCGATAACTTTGTGAGCTTCTGGTCCTATTCGGATCTGCTGATCCCATACATACAGTTCATGAATGACAGCACATCGTTTGCGGTGGGTGACGGTATGGTGATCGTGTATTCGGGAAACCATAAGCCGGTTCCTATGGCGGGGGATCTGTACAGCAGGGAGGTGCAGTCGGTTCATTTCAGCGACAGGTATGTGGGGCTGGTGTATGTCTCGGACAACAGTGAGCATAGGTATCAGATGGTGGTCTACGACACGGCCGATCGCTCCGCCGAGTCCGTCATGGACAAGAAAAGCTTCTATTTTGACATAGATTATAAGGACATTTTTTTCGGCAGGGACAATTTTGTGGTGTACAATGAAAAGGAATGCCAGATTATCACGCTGGACGGGGCCGAGAAGTTTCGCGGCGAATTTCTGAAGAATGTGCGGCTCATGCTCCCCATGGGAAATGCGTACAGATATCAGCTGGTCACGGAGAACTCGATAGATACGATTCAGTTAAAATGAAGGAACACGAGAAAAAGGCAAGGAGAGAAGAGTAAATGGAAGGCTTCGACATGGGAATCAATATCATGGCAATCATTTTTGCGCTGGCCATTCTGTGCAAAGCGGTGGACGGATATAAAAAAGGGATCGTGAAGGAGGTCGTCTCTTTGATCTCCATGGTGGTGCTGTGCCTGACGGTAGTGCTGATCGCCAACGGGGTCAGCAGCTATCTGGAGGGCAGGTTCATCAATGTTGCCTTCATAGTCATTCTGTTCACTGTTCTGGGCATCGCCCATCATTTCCTTAAGCTGGTTCTGTTTCCGGCAAAGCTGGCGGCAAAGCTTCCCATCATCCGCTCCGTGGACAAGCTGCTGGGATTCGTGTTTGGAGCGGCGGAGGTGGTGCTGGTGCTCTGGACGCTCTATACATTTATCATGATGATGGAAATGGGGGCGGTGGGTCAGGTCATCCTTTCCTATACGGAGGAAAGCGCTGCCTTGTCGTGGCTGTACCGGCACAACTACCTCGCATATGGGATCGAGCGTCTGCTGGATGAATTCAGCTTCATGCCGCTGCCGGTGTTCGGACAGTGACAAAGGGAGTCTGCCGCTAAAAGCTGCAGCAGAGGAATCCGGTTTGTAATAGACCGGCGGGAAAGATGAAAAAAACGAAGAAAAACTTCGGCGAAAAAAGATGCAAAAAAATCAAAAAAGCTGTTGACAAAGAAAGGCAACTGTGGTATCTTAAGGAAGCTGCCGATGACGGCAGCAGGAAGTTGCCGCTGATGCCGACAGGCGAGGGCGGCACGGATCAGAAGGCATCGGAAGGGGGCGGGAGGCTTCCGGAGGATGCGGCGCACCTTGACAAACAGACAGTAATGCAACCCTGAAAATTCCAAAGAAGGACGCAGCGCGGAAGCAACGGCGCAGCACAGAGGCAACGGTGCGGTGCGGGAGCAGCGGCGCAGAGGTGTCC
>CANOFQ010000138.1 GCA_947565325.1 uncultured bacterium | reverse complement strand
TCTAGCAAATCTTACAGATTAACTGCTCTCCGTTATCGGTTCTTCCAAGCTGTTATCGGTTCTTCCGAGCCCTTATCAGTTCTTTGCGGCCATCTCTGCACGCAGCTTCTCGGTCAGGGCAGGAACGATCTTGTTCAGATCTCCCACAAGGCCATAATCTGCCACATCGAAGATGGGAGCGGTATCGTCCTTATTGATGGCGATGATGATGTCGGACTCCTCCATGCCTGCCAAGTGCTGGATGGCGCCCGAAATACCCACTGCAAAATAGACATTGGGGCGAACGGTCTTGCCGGTCTGGCCTACCTGCAGATCCTTGGGCTTCCAGCCTGCGTCCACCACTGCACGGGAGCAGCTCACGGTGCCGCCCAGAACCTCTGCCAGCTCCTCCAGCATCTTGAAGTTCTCGGGGCTTCCCATTCCGCGGCCGCCGGACACGAGGATCTTGGCATCCATGATGTCAACGGTATCGGAAACCGCCTTCACCACCTCCAGAATCTCTACGTAATTCTGGTTGGGGGTGAATCCGGGATTGAATTCAACCACATTGGCCTTTACGCCAGCCTTCTTCTCCCTCTTCTGCATGACGCCGGGACGAACGGTGGCCATCTGAGGCCTGAAATCAGGGCAGGCGATGGTGGCGATGGTGTTTCCGCCGAAAGCGGGACGGGTCATCAGCAGCTGGTTATGCTTCTGCTCCTTGCCGGGCACGGGATTCAACGGGAAATCTCCGATATCCAGCTGTGTACAGTCAGCCGTCAGGCCGGTGTGGATCCTTGCGGAAACTCTGGGGCCCAGATCACGGCCTATGGCAGTTGCGCCTACCAGAAAGATCTCCGGCTTGAACTCGTTGATGACGGAAGCCAGCGCATGGGCATAGGGCTCCGTCCTATATTCCTTCAGCTGGGGATCGTCCACCACGATCACTCTGTCAGCACCGTACTCTGCCAGCTCGTCAGCCAGATTCTTCACATCGCTTCCCACCAGCACAGCGGTAACCTCCGTGCCCAGATCATCAGCCAGATCCTTGCCCTTGCCGATCAGCTCGAAGGCTATGCTGTTGACGGTGTTGTCCACCTGCTGGGCAAAGACAAATACGCCCTTATATTCCTCTAAATTCATTGTTCTTCCTCCTATTTAAGTCGCTGCACAACAACACGAACGGATGTATCCAGCGCTGCAACTGTTTTCTATATAGATTAAATGACATGTCTCACTTTCAGCTTGTCAACGATGTAATCCACAGCCTCGGCAGGGTCAAGCGTCACTTTCTCGCCGGCACCCTTCCGCACCTTGTCGGAAGCCTTGGCGATCTGGGTCGGAGATCCCTTCAGGCCTAAATTGGAATCCTCCACATCCTTCAGATCAGCCCTGCCCCATACGGTGATCTCCGCCCTGCAGGCGTCAAAGATTCCGCCGGGAGTCATGTATCTGGGCTCGTTCAGCTCTGCCAGCGCCGTGATCAGGCAGGGCATCTTGGCCTTCAGCACATGATATCTGTCATCGTACTGGCGCTCCACGACAACACTGTCGCCATCAATTTTCAGGTTCTGTGCATAGGAGATGACAGGAATATTCAGATGCTCGGAAATCTGAGGGCCCACCTGAGCGGTGTCGCCGTCGATGGCCTGACGTCCGGTGATGATCAGGTCATATTCCATATTGCGCAGTGCGCCGGCCAGCGTCTGAGAGGTTGCCCAGGTATCTGCGCCGCCCAGCACTCTGTCTGTCACCAGAACGCCCTTGTCCGCACCCATGGCGATTGCCTCCCGCAGCACGTCCTCCGCCTTGGGAAGTCCCATGGTCAGGACTGTGACCTCTGCGCCGTACTGATCCTTCAGCCGCAGGGCAGCCTCCAGACCCGCCTTGTCATCGGGGTTCATAATAGTCATCATTGCAGCTCTGTCCAGCGTACCGTCGGGATTGAACTTGACGCCGCCCTTGGTATCGGGAACCTGCTTGATACAAACAACAACTTTCATTATATTTTCACTCCTTATTCTCTATTTTCAGTGGATGAATCGTGAATCAACAGTATACTACTTCAACAGCGCCGCACTGATGACCATGCGCTGAACCTCGCTGGTTCCCTCGTAGATCTCCGTGATCTTGGCATCCCGCATCATGCGCTCCACATCATACTCTCTGGTATAGCCGTAGCCGCCGTGGAGCTGAACCGCCTTGGTAGTAACCTCCATGGCAACCTCTGCGGCGTACAGCTTGGCCTGCGCCGCCTCGAAGCCGTACTCCTTCTGGGTAGCCTTGGCCATTGCCGCCTTGTACACCAGAAGCTGTGCCGCCTGCACCTTGGTGGCCATGTCGGCCAGCTGGAACTGGGTGTTCTGCTGTGCGGCGATAGATTTGCCGAACTGCTTTCTCTCTTTGGTGTAGGCGACGGTTCTGTCCAGAGCGCCCTCTGCGATGCCCAGAGCCTGTGCGGCGATACCGATACGTCCGCCGTCAAGGGTGTGCATTGCGATCTTGAAGCCCTGTCCCACCTTGCCCAGCAGGTTCTCCTTGGGGATGCGGCAGTCCGTGAAGATCAGCTCATAGGTAGAGGAGCCCCGGATACCCATCTTCTTCTCCTTTGTGCCGAAGCCAAAGCCCGGTGTGCCCTTCTCCACGATGAAGGCGGAAATCTCCTTGATCTTGCGGCCCTTCTTCTCGATCGTCCCGGTGACAGCGAAGATGACATAGATATCTGCCTCCTTGCCGTTGGTGATGAATATCTTGGAGCCGTTTACAATGTAGTCGTCTCCGTCCAGAACCGCCTTGGTCTGCTGGCCCTGGGCATCCGTGCCTGCGCCGGGCTCGGTAAGGCCGAAGGCGCCCAGCTTCTCGCCCTTTGCAAGGGGAACAAGGTACTTCTGCTTCTGCTCCTCCGTGCCGAAGGTCATGATGGGATCACAGCACAGAGACGTATGTGCGGAAACGATGACGCCCGTGGTGCCGCAGACCTTGGAAAGCTCCTCCACGCACATGACATAAGTAAGGGGATCGCAGCCCTGTCCGCCGTACTCCTTGGGAACAGGAATGCCCAGAAATCCGTTCTTTGCCATCTTCTCCACGGTTCCTCTGGGGAATTCCTCCGTCTCGTCAACCTCCTGAGCCAGAGGCTTTACTTCTTTTTCGGCAAACTCCTTGAAAAGAGCACGCGCCATTTCATGTTCTTTGCGCAACGTAAAATCCATGATTTACACTCCTCCATCTATTCTTATACCTGTGAGCACACTCACTTGCCTTTTTCTGTTCTGCACCGCAGATGCGCCCACTCGCTATACATTTTATTTGGCAATACGAAACCGCCGCCCCTGCCGGGAGCGGCAGCTTCGCCTGATTCACGTTCTCAAATTACTTTTTGCTGTAATCGTAGAAGCCGATGCCGGTCTTCTTGCCCAGCTTGCCCGCCCGCACCATCTTGCGAAGCAGGGGATGAGGACGGTACTTGGGATCTCCCGTCTCGTTCTGAAGCACCTCCATGATGGCAAGCACGATGTCCAGACCTACCAGATCGCCCAGAGCCAGAGGCCCCATGGGATGGGACGCACCCAGCTTCATGGCAGTGTCGATATCCTCCACGCTGGCAATGCCCTCCGCATAGATGCCGATGGCTTCGTTGATCATAGGGATCAGGATCCTGTTCACTACGAACCCGGGCGCTTCCTTCACTTCCACGGGCGTCTTGCCGATCTCTGCAGCGATGCCCTTGATCTTCTCCACCAGCTCGTCAGGGGTGTTTGCGCCTGCGATGACCTCCACCAGCTTCATCCTGTCGGCAGGATTGAAGAAGTGCATGCCGATCATGGGCCTGTCGAGACCGGCGCCGATCTCGGTAATAGAAAGGGAGGATGTATTGGTTGCGAAGATGCACTCGGGCTTCACGATCTCCTGAAGCTCCTTGAAGGTGGTCTTCTTGATCTGCATGTTCTCGGGGGCAACCTCGATCACCAGATCACACTCCGTGCAGATATCCTTCAGGCCAGTAACGATCTTTGCGGAAATTGCGTCAGCCTGCTCCTGCGTAAGCTTCTCCTTGCCTACCAGAAAATTCAGGTTCTTCAGTATCCTCGCCTTGCCGCCGTCAGCGAACTCCTGCTTGATGTCGCACAGGCAGACCTCGTAGCCCTCCGTCATGGCAAATGCCTGAGCGATTCCGGCCCCCATGGTTCCTGCGCCGATAATACCTACTTTCATTCGTCAGTCCTCCTTATTTATGTCTCTTTTCTTTATCACTATTGCTTTTATTTATCACTATTGCTTTTATTTATCACTACTGCTTTTATTTATCACTATCAGTTTCTTTGTCACTATCGCTTTTCTTTATGCCCGTCATCAGCATCACCACTCCGCCTGCCACAATGCAGCCGATGCAGATTTTGTTTAGCAGTTCTTGAACGGCTCCTTTACCTTCTCCTTGTTCTTGTCAAGGAAGAACGCCATGCCATACTTCTGATCCTCTGTCTCAAAGCAGCCTCCGAAAAGCTTCTCCTCGATGATCAGAGCCTCGTCCATATCCACGTCCAGACCGCTGTTGATGGCCCTCTTGCAGTTGCGCACGGCGATGGGCGCATTCTTGGCGATGCCTGCTGCCATCTTCTCTGCAGCGGCAAGCAGCTCCTCCTGAGGGTAGACCGCATTCACAAGGCCGATCCGGTACGCCTCGTCAGCCTTGATGTTCCGGGCAGTGTAGATCATCTGCTTCGCCATGCCCGGCCCCACCAGACGGGCAAGCCTCTGGGTTCCTCCGAAACCGGGAGTGATTCCAAGACCTACCTCGGGCTGGCCGAATACGGCGTTGTCGGAACAGATCCTGATGTCGCAGCTCATGGAAAGCTCGCAGCCTCCTCCCAGTGCGAACCCGTTCACTGCGGCGATCACGGGGATCGGCAGCGTCTCCAGCTTGCGGAACACGTCGTTGCCCTTCTTGCCGAAGGCCTCTCCCTCCGCCTTGGTAAGGGTGCTCATCTCGCCGATGTCTGCGCCCGCCACAAAGGACTTCGCCCCTGCGCCGGTGACGATCAGGCAGCGGACTGTCTGCAGATCCACTGCGTCGATGGTCTTGTCCAGCTCCTCCAGCACGGCGGAATTCAGGGCGTTCAATGCCTTCTCACGGCTGATGGTGATGACGGCATAGGCCCCCTTCTGCTCATACACTATAAATTCCATTGTTCCCTCTCCTTATCCTGATCCTGCAGGCCGCCTTCCGACGTGCTTACAAGCTCCCCGGAAAGAGCTTCTCCGGAGCGGGCCGCCCCGAAAGAAGCCTTCTTGAAACGAGCCTCCCTTGAACGGGCTTCCTCAAAATGGGCAGCCGGCTCCACGACGCTCCGACCCGCCGGTTCTCCCGTCCTACGGCACCTGCAGGAACGCTATGCTTTATCAGTCCTCAATCTTCACGATGGTGGAGCAGCCCATGCCGCCGCCGATACAGAGGGTGGCAAGGCCGGTCTTTGCGCCTCTTGCCTGCATCTCATGCAGCAGCGTCACCAAGATACGGCATCCGGAAGCTCCCACGGGATGGCCCAGTGCGATGGCGCCGCCGTTGGGGTTCAGCTGCTTATCCACATCGAATCCCAGCTCCTTGCCCACTGCCACGGACTGTGCCGCAAACGCCTCGTTGGCCTCGATGATGTCGAAATCCTCGATCTTCATGCCGGTCTTGGCAAGCACCTTCTTGGTAGATGCCACGGGACCGATGCCCATCACTTCAGGGCGAACGCCTGCCAGAGCGCCTGCCACAAAGGTTGCCATAGGCTTCACGCCCAGCTCCTTGGCCTTCTCCTCGCTCATGACCACGATGGCTGCAGCGCCGTCATTGATGCCGGAAGCGTTTCCTGCGGTCACGAAGCCGTCGGGATTGATGGGGCGCAGCTTTGCAAGTCCCTCGATGGTAGAGCCGGCACGAGGGCCCTCGTCCACCTTGAACTCGATCATTTCCTTCTTTTTCTTTACCATGACGGGCACGATCTCCGCATCGAAGGCACCGGACTTCTGCGCCGCCTCGGCCTTCTGCTGGCTCTTTAAGGCGAACTGGTCCAGCTCCTCTCTGGTCAGGCCCCACTCCCTGCAGATATTGTCCGCAGTCATGATCATATGATAGTCATTGAAGGCATCCCACAGAGCATCCTTGATCATGGTGTCCACCAGAGTGCCGTTGTTCATCCTGTAGCCGTAGCGGCCCTGAGGAATGGCATAAGGGGCCATGGACATATTCTCCGTGCCGCCTGCAACCACGATGTCTGCGTCGCCTGCCATGATCATCTGAGCGGCCTGATTCACACAGTTCAGACCGGAGCCGCACACCACGTTCATGGTGACGGCAGGAACCTCAATGGGAAGCCCCGCCTTGATGGATGCCTGACGGGCGACGTTCTGTCCCTGCGCTGCCTGAATGACGCAGCCCATATAGACCTGATCCACGTCCTCGGGCTTCACGCCTGCCCTGTTCAGCGCCTCCTTGATAACGATGGCACCCAGCTCCACAGCGGGAGTGGTGCTCAGCGTGCCGCCCATGGTACCGATGGCTGTACGGCATGCACCGGCTAAAACTACTTTCTTTGCCATTTGTCTTACCTCCAATGATTTTGATTGATTTAGGATTGTTATTTTTTTATCATGTCCGCTGTTTCCAGTCTAACATAGTCCTCTTCTAATTGCAACGTCTTTTCTGGGTTCACAGCCAATTCTTTTTCAAAAATGCTCCCACGATGCAGAGCACCATTCCCGCAAGATAGAGCCAGAAGCCGATCCCAAAGGATATGGAGGCCCATCCGCTGGCTCCGGATCTCGTCTCCATAATCGCATAGACCAGTATCCCCATGCCGAACAGCATCGCCAGAACGCCCACCAGGGACACCTTCGGGCATTTGACCATCTGGAACAGCACCGCCAGCCCGATGCCCGCCAGAACGACGATGCTCACGAAGGCTGCATCCCCCTCTCTCATCAGCTCGATGAAGGATACGGAATCTGCTTCTATAGATAAGCCGAAAGCACCTACTTTTGCCGTTGCGCAGGGAAGGAACATGCTCAGGAAAACCGCAAACGCCCCAAGGATCCCAACCAGTGTGTTCGCCCCATAGACCACCTTTCCCTTGGGCTTTGCAGGGGCCTGCTGTGCGCTGGCGGCCATAGGCGGCACGGGCACCCCTCTTGTCCCATTGGATGCCGCAGCTGCCGGATTCGGGTTCTGCCTCTGCACGGGAGTGACCTGCGCCGAATTTGGTGCGGCAGCCCGCTGAACGGGGGCGCCTCCCGGGTTCTGCCTCTGCACGGGAGTGACCGGTGCCGGGTTCGGCGCCGCAGCCCGCTGAACGGGGGCGCCTCCCGGGTTCTGCCTCTGCACGGGAGACACCGATGCCGGGTTCGGCGCCGCCGATGCCTGACCTGATACCGGGGAGGAGACCTCCTCCACAGGATTGCCGCATTTTGAACAGAATCTTGCCGGTAGCTGAATCTCAGCACCACATTTCGTACAGAACATACTTTTCTCCTCCTCTGCTCAAGCTGATTTCCCCAGCTTGTCTCATTTTTGTCTGCTTTCTCTCTACTTGCCTTCTGTGCCTACTTACTTTCAATGCCTTTTATTATACGCCAAAACCCGTTGAGAATCAAGCTTTACTCCGTTGACAAGGCCGCAGAATACCCTGCTTTGCCGCATGACGCCTCCTTTGCCAGCAGCCATGCCATCACATGAACCGACTGCTGGAACCCTCCGGCCCGGATCAGCTCCTCGATCTCCTGCGCCGTGTGAAGCTCCACATTCAGGAACTCTGTCTCGTCCAGCTTCTGTCCGCCTACCCTCCGGCAGTTCCTGGCCATGAATATGTGGGCGTAATTGTCTGCTATGGTGGCGTTTGAGGGAATCGTAAGCAGGTGCGCCCACTCACACGACAAATATCCCGTCTCCTCCAGAAGCTCCCGCTTCGCCGCCGCAAGCCTGTCCTCTGTCAAGGCTTCCTCGCCGCCTGCGCCGTATTCTCTGCCGTCGGACCGCTCCACGCCTCCCGCCGGGAACTCAGTGGTGACTTTCTTGATTCCCTGCCTAAACTGCCTCACACACAGATAGTTTCCGTCACAGTCCGACGCCACGATAACCACATAATCCCTGCGGCTGTAGCTGTAGTACGGCTCGAACACCGTCCCGTTGGGCAGGCGGTATGCGGACCGCCGGAAATCGATCCATTCATCCTGCACGATATGTTCCATGCTGACCTCTTCCCATGCAAGGTCGTCCCTTCTGTCGCTATTTTCTTTGCTATTTTCTTTGCCATTTTCCCTATTGTTTTCCCTCATTGCCTTACCGCTCCGTTTCTTTTTTCGTTTTTTTATACTTTTTCATGCTTTTTCATATCTTCCCGCACTCTCATCATTCCGCATCTTCTCATACTCTCATACTCCCATGCCGTTCTATACCTTTCTATGTCTTCCCACGCTTTCAAATTGTTCCATACCTTCTCATGCTCTCATGTCCTTCTGCGCCGTTTCCTACATTTCAATCCATAAAAAAGGGGATACAATGTGGACACCGCAAACCACTGTGTCAACATTATATCCCATATACACGAGCTTTGGCAATCGTCTTTATGCTGCCATCGAAAATATCGGCGAATATGGCTACTCTTCACGGGGCGGGGAAACAAAACACTGTGGTTCAGATAATTGAACGAAAATCTGATAAATCAGACTCAGATCGGAAGAGCGTCGTGTAGGGAAAGAGA
>CANOFQ010000137.1 GCA_947565325.1 uncultured bacterium | reverse complement strand
TGCGTCCTTCTTTGGAATTTTCAGGGTTGCATTACTGTCTGTTTGTCAAGGTGCGATGCGAACTGGCCTTCGAACAAAATCAGCCTTGTCCGCAAACGGAGAAGGAGGGATTTGAACCCTCGCGCCGCTATTAACGACCTGCACCCTTTCCAGGGGTGTCCCTTCGGCCTCTTGGGTACTTCTCCAAGCATGCAGAATTCATTCTTTTCTATTGATTTCTTCCCATTCTATTCTATCACTGTCATCCCATGATGCCATCTGCCTGCACCAGAGCGGAGAGAGTGGGATTCGAACCCACGCGCCCTTGCGGACAAACGGTTTTCAAGACCGCCTCGTTATGACCACTTCGATATCTCTCCAAACACGCCTTAACCGTGGCGGCAAAAAACATTCTACCAAAAAGAATTTCTTCTGTCAACAGCTTTTTTTAGATTTTCCCAAAAACTTTCAGCAAAAATTTCTGCACAGATGCATCGCCGTCCCTATATCTTCCGGAGTCGTGATCTTGATGTTGCCATATGCCCCCTTCACCAGCTTCACTTTGACTCCCAGCATCTTTTCTGCCACCATGGCATCGTCCGTCACAGTCGGCATATCCCCCTTCTTGAATGCCTCGAAAAGCTTCTGATAGGCACTGATGATCAGCCCCGCCTCAAACACCTGCGGAGTCTGTACCGCCCATAAGAGCCTTCTGTCCGGTGTCTGCACGGCAAAGCCGTTTTCATCTGCCACCTTTATGGTATCCTTTACGGGCACGGCCGCCGCACAGGCGCCATGGAGACGCACTTCCCTATAAGTGTCTCTCAGGATCTCCTCCGTGAGAAAGGGTCTGGCCCCATCATGTATAAAGACATATCCATCTCTATTTTGTGCCGTCCCGTCCCCGTCAGAAATGACGCAGAGCGCATGATATACAGACTCCCACCGCTCCCTGCCGCCTGCGGTGACGGTATCTACCTTGCGGAAACCATATCTTTCCACGATCTCCCGCCGCACATACTCTATGTCCTCCGCCCCCGTGACAAGGATGCAGTCATCTATGACCCTCGACTCTTCCACCGCCCTCAAAGAGTACCAGAGAAGCGGCCTGTCATTCAAAAGCATGAACTGCTTCGGAACGGCGCTTTCCATCCTCTTCCCGCTGCCAGCCGCCAGTACAATGGCAGTACACCGCTTTTTTTCCGTTTCCACAGCATACCCTCCCTACTGCTGCCCCGTTTTCCAGCGCCGCCGTCCCTCCCTGAACATGCCATATGGATAGGACTGCCCTGCCACGGACACAGCAAAACACCCTCTTCCAGGCACGGCAAAGCAGCTCCTGCCATAGCCACAGCATAGCGGCTTCCACCGGACAGCCTCCGTTACAGCCGAAGATTCGGCACTGCATTCAGATCATAGCCGTGCCGCACCCCCTTCTGATATTCATAGTAGCCCGCAGCCCCTATCATGGCGGCGTTGTCCGTACAGAGTGCCGGAGACGGGCGGTAAAAGCCCACTCCCTGTCTTTCGCACTCTTTCTCAAAAGCGCTCCGCAGTCCGGAATTGGACGCCACTCCGCCGGCAATGGCAAACTTGCGGCAGCCGAACTCCCTCACGGCACGCATGGAATGCTCTACCAGCACATCCACCACAGCCTTCTGAAAGGAAGCCGCCACGTCCGCCTGACACACGCTCTCTCCCTTCATCCGACAAGAATTCAGGTAATTCAGCACCGCCGATTTGAGTCCGCTGAAGCTGAAATCATATTCATTCTCAGCCACCTTCGCTCTGGGAAAGGAAACCGCCTCGGGATTGCCCTCTCTTGCAAGCTTGTCGATCTTCGGCCCTCCGGGATATCCAAGTCCGATGGCTCTGGCCACCTTGTCAAATGCCTCGCCCGCCGCATCGTCCCGGGTCCTGCCGATGATTTCATATACTCCGTAGTCTCTGGCCAGCACCAGATGGGAATGGCCCCCCGATGCCACCAGACATACAAATGGCGGCTCCAGCTCTCTATGTTCAATATAGTTGGCACTGATATGGCCGTTTATGTGGTGCACTCCTACCAGAGGAATCCCCGCCGCAAAGCTGATTGCCTTGGCGGCAGACACCCCCACCAGCAGCGCTCCCACCAGCCCCGGCCCGTAGGTGACAGCCACGGCATTGATGTCCCCAAGGGTCACTCCTGCCGCCGCCAGAGCCTCCTCTATCACCTGATTGATCTTCTCGATATGCTTTCTGGATGCGATCTCCGGTACCACGCCTCCGTATTCTGTATGTAGCGCAATCTGGGTATAAATAACATTCGACAGCACCTCCCTGCCGTTCTTCACCACAGAAGCGGCTGTCTCATCGCAGGATGTCTCCACTGCCAGTATCAGCACGTCCTTGTCATGCTCCTTGTCCACGTCGCCCAACTGCCCCTTGCTCCCTCATGTTCTTTCTATCGTAAGAAAATAATCCGCATAAGAATATAATACGGTTCCTTTCAAAGTCTTATGGGATTCTGCTCCCATTCCTGCAGAAGCCTATTCCTCCGGCTGATCCCCGCTGTCCTGCAGCTCTATGTTGTCCGTCCGCTCCCAGCCATAGATCTTCCAGCGTTTATTGCCGTCCCGGCGCAGCAGATATGTCACCTCGATCTGTCCCGAGCCGCCCTTTTCATTTACATTGTACCTGCAGCGGAGTCTGGCAAACTCGAAGCCGTCCTCTGTAAATCGGTCTACCTCCGTGCTCGCCGGTATCGAAATGCTCACGATACGCTTTGACTCATCGTGAAATGTATCAATCTCCATCTTCAGCCGGGGAATATAGTCCTCCACCTCATTGATTTCCTGCAGCTCCTCGTCAAAAAGGCCTCTGGCCTGTATCCCCAGCTTCTGGATTTCCTCTGCCGAACATTCGTCTCCATAGAGGCACTTCTGCAGCTCTGTGAAATACTTCACTACCTCCTTGGGACTGGGCGGATAATCCTTCTCCAGATCACGGCTCACAAGCTTTTCCACCTTCGTCAGCGCTGCATCCGAAGCTGCTTTTCTGGATTTCTGGGACAGATAGGCATAGTAGCCCACCACGCCCACGATCAGTATCAGTACCACCACCGTCACTCTTATCGTCGATTTCTTCATGGCATCTCCATTCCGGGCCGAGGCATTCACTCAGTCTTCTTCAAACCTCAGCTCCACAGTTCTCCCGTCCTTTGCAGCGACGGTGTTGGGAAATATTTTCCGCACCTCTCCCATATACTCCTCCGGCCGCATCAGCGAGGGGCTGTAATGGGTCAGCCAGAGCTCCGGCACGCGGGCAGCTCTGGCGATGGATGCAGCCTCAAACATAGTCATATGCTTGTTTTCCTTCGCTTTGGACAGCTTATCAGCCTCCCCGTACATCCCCTCCAGAATCAGCAGATCAGACTCTTCCGCATTGGCGGTGATAGACTCCGCCGGTCTGGAGTCCGTGCAGTAGGTCACCTTCAGCCCCTTTCTGGGAGCGCCCAGCACCATCTGCGGCGTGTACAGAATGCCGTCCTGCTCTATGGACTCGCCCTTCTGCAGCCTGCTCCACAGCTTCATGGGGATCTGCTGCTCCAGAGCACGCTCCTTGTCAAAGCGCCCTGCCCGCTCCACCGTCATGCTGTAGCCGTAGCACACCATGCTGTGGTTCACCTTGAAGGCCTTCAGCCGAAAGCCTTCAAAGGAGAACACCTGCTCCGGCTCCGTTATCTCCTGAAACTGAAGCTCGAAGGGCAGCTCCGGGGCTATGGTGCGCAGAGCATTTACCACCTTTAAAAGCCCCTTGGGCCCTATCAGGAGAAGCGGAGCTGTCCGCTCTGCGTTCCCCATGGTCAGAAGCATCCCCGGCAGACCGCTGATATGATCGGCATGATAGTGGGTAAAGCATATGATATCAATGGGATTCGGGCTCCAGCCCTTCTCCCGGAGTGCGATCTGGGTCCCTTCCCCACAGTCGATCAATATGCTCTTGCCCTGATACCTGAGCATCAGGGATGTGAGCCATCGGTAAGGAAGAGGCATCATGCCTCCCGTCCCCAGCAGACTTACATCTAACATCCCACACCTCCCTGCCGTTTCGTCTTCGCTAAAGCCCGTGCCTGCGCTGTCTTTGCACCGGAACCCGGCCCTGCAGCGGTGCTGCCCCTGCGCCGAGCCCCCGGCTCCGGGCCAACGTTTCCCTGGCACCGAAGCCCGGCTCCGTGACGGTGCCGCCCTTACACCAGCTCCGTCTCCTCACTCTCCTCCACCGGCACCGTAAACCGTGCCGTCAGGCTGTCATAGCATTCCTCACACAGATCAAAGCTGTGCGCCGTGCCGTCCTTTTGACTGAAATATCCGAAAACAGCCCTGCCCTCGAAACAGAACTCCCGCAGATATCCCCTCTCCACCTTCAGAGTCCTGCCGCATTTGTTGCAGACCACTGTCATCAGTTCCCCGTTCTGTCCGTATCTACGCATACTCTTCTCCCTCCATGTGCATTGTCTGCTGTTCTTATAGCAGAACGCCGCTGCCCTATAAGGCTGCCGCACCGCCTGACAGAGTATCCTCCTGCCGGATAGGCCGTCACGCTGTCCTCACGGCAGAACATCCTCTGCCGGACAGGCCGTCACGCTGTCCTCACGGCAGAACATCCTCTGCCGGACAAGCCGTCACGCTGTCCTCACGGCAGAACATCCTCCTGCCGGACAGGCCATCAGGCCGCCCACCGGCTGGCACCCGGCGATTCGCCGACAGGTGCCTTGGCGCTCTATGCACATTATACTAAAAATATACACAAATACGTATGGTAATTGCTGCCTTTTCGAGCCTTCCGCCGTTCTCCCTGCAGAAACTCAGATCCCGGCGGCGCCTTTTCTGCGCCGCCACATGATCATTGCGTCTTCTCTGGGCTTTTCGTAAAATCCCGGTCGAATTCCCTCCGATACAAAGCCAGATTTTTCATATACACGGATGGCTGCTGCATTGCTGACCCGAACCTCCAGCGTGAACGCTTCGATGCCGGCTGCCTCGCCCCGGAGGATCAGCTCCTGAAGCATCCGCTGCCCTATTCCCTGATTCCGGAACCGCTCTGAAACCACCACATTGTCTATGGTAGCTTCACCGCAGCTTTCGGTGTACCCGCAGCACCCGGCCACCTCCCCCTCCGCCAGGGCAGTGAGATAATGGCAGTAAGAATGCTCCAGCAGATTCCGAAAATCCTTTTCCGACCAGGGCATGGAAAAGGCCGCCGCCTCAATCTCTGCCAGTGCTTCAATATCCTGATCCTGCAGCCTCCTGACCACAATCTCCATAAAGCCGGTCCTCTCCCCTCCGCCTCACGGGCTCTTCTGCTCCGCCTCCCGCTCGGCCTGACTCTTCCGCAGATACTCCGGGCGGTGTGCCGCCGCCGTCACGGTTCTGCCCTGAGAAAAATATAGTCCGCCCAGGCAGGCCACGCTTGCCGCTCTCTGGCGGTTCAGCCCTGCAGGCGCAAGGACATAGGGCGCCCTGCAGCGATTCTCCAGCAGCGCAAGACAGACCGGTATGCCGTCCCCCACAAAGCTCAGGGGCTCTCCCATTGCTCCCAGCAGCTCCAGAAGCTCGGCTGCGTCCATGGCGCAGGGGTGCAGCCTTTCAGAAAGCATATATCCCTTTCCCTGCCGCACATAGGTATATGCTGCGGTATATACCTGATTCCTCCTGGCATCCATGACGGGACAGACGATCCCGCCCGCTCCCCACAGGTTCCACGCCAGCGCCTCCAGCGTAGACACCTCCACCAGCGGCTTTTTCAGCGCAAGCCCCAGTCCCTTCGCCGTAGCGGACCCGATGCGCAGCCCCGTAAAGGATCCCGGCCCCGATGCCACGGCAATGGCGTCAAGGGAGTCCAGCTCCAGGTCCAGGGCTCTGCGCAGCTCCTCCAGCATGGGGAGAAGCGTCTGGGAATGAGTCTTTTTATAATCTATGGTGTATTCGGCCAGCAGCACGTCTCCCTCTGCCACGGCCACGCTGGCAGTGAGCCCGGAGCTGTCAATGCCTAATATTCTGGGTGCCTTCATTTCCCGCCTCTCCCCACACTGATTCTCCGATATGCAAAGCCTTTTTCCAGCTCCTTCTCGATCTTTATCTGTATGGAATCCTCCGGAAGAATGTCCCGGATCAGGTCCGCCCACTCCACCAGACAGACTCCCCCTCCGTAAAAGCAGTCCTCATATCCGATCTCTTCCATCTCCTCCACGTCCTCTATTCGGTAGACATCGAAATGATAGAACGGAAGCCTCCCTCCCTCATACTCCTGCAGGATCGTGAAGGTGGGGCTGTTCACCGGCCCTGCGATCCCCAGTCCTCCTGCAAAGCCCTGCGTGAATAAGGTTTTTCCTGCCCCCAGCTCTCCCGACAGTGCGTAGACCTGCCCAGCACGGCCCAGCTCACCCAGCATCCTGCCCAGCACAAAGGTCTCTTCCGGGGACTCTGTCTCCGTCACGGCCCTTCCCGTCTGGTTCAGCTCGGAAATAAAAATAAGAAAATCCTTCTGAATCTCTGTAATGTCCCTCATCTGACGCCTCCTTTGACCGCCCCTGCCGGAAGGCTGTCATGAACGAATCTTCACCTTCTTGGGCGGCATATGGGTGGAGATCATCCCTACCACCGCCGCCTTGTCCTCCCCCAGCTGCCGCTTGGGAAAGATGGTGGCGTTCACCGGCGAAGTATACAGAATAATGCTTCTGCCCGTAGAGACGGCCTTGTGCATATTTTCCCAGCCCTGCTTTTCCTGCGCCTCCCCCTGAGACACGGTCAGCCCCTCCTCGTCCAGCGTATACCTGAGAGGCTCCTGAAAGCCCGGGTTCGTCAGGATCTGCCGCCTGCTTTTAAGGAACAGCGTCCATGGCAGATAGAGCAGCATGACCAGCCCCAGCACCGCAAACAGCCACTGGGTGGTGGCGAACGCAAAGACGATCAGAACCGCCCCGAAGGTACTTCCCAATAGTCCTGCCGGGCTGTTGTAAGAATGCATCAACATATAGTCATACAGATCTCCCGCTTCGATCTTCACAGTCAATTCAATCATCGGTATATCCTTTCAGATTCTGAAGTCACTATTGCAATTTTACTCTATAATAGGACAAAAAGCAAGGCGAAAATTCGTAACAAAAACTCTTGCTTTCTATGGCCCGGGGGATTATAATGGCAGACATAAACAAGAAAATTCTTCGGGGTCGGGTGAAATTCCCTACTGGCGGTAAAGTCCGCGACCCGAAACAGCCGGTTCCTGCCATGAGGACAGAAGCCGCTGGTTCGGCTGACTCGGTGAAAATCCGGGACCAACAGTAAAGTCTGGATGAAAGAAGAACTAAGCCAGCTGCTGCGCTATGTCCGCAGACATCGAAAAAACTTCCTGCGATCTGTTACGCCCGTGGGTTATGCCCCATCGGTCTGCCAAGGGTGGGACGCAGGGGGAATTTCCGTCTGCAGGAACGGGCAGCAGGACGAATATCCAAACGCAGCGTTCCCGCCCCGGAGCCTTATGGTTTCCGGGGTTTTTTGTGTGTCCCTGCTGGCCGGGGAATTTTCCTGCAAAATCTATTTGGCCCTTTGGGCCGGAAAACGGAGGAAAAGAAAATGAATGATCTGTTTCAGAAGGTGTCGGAAAACGCAGGCTATGTCCTGAGCTTTCTGGCAATCATCGTAGCGCTCTTTCTGATAGCGCTTGTGCTGGAGAAGGCGGCGCAGAAAAAGAACGGGGTGACCGGCCCTGTCTTCAGCACCAGAAAAATGGCCATGATCGGCATGTTCTCCGCATTGGCCATGATCCTGCACCTGTTCGACTTTCCCCTGCCATTTGCGCCGGACTTCTACAAGCTTGATTTCAGCGAGCTGCCCATTCTGGTGGGCACCTTCGCATTCGGCCCTGCGGCAGGGGTCATGATGGAATTCATCAAGATTCTCCTGAAGCTTTTCATCAAGGGCACGTCCACGGCCTTCGTGGGAGATCTTGCCAACTTCGCCGTCGGCTGCAGCCTCATCCTGCCGGCTTCCGTCATCTATGCCTTCCGGAAGAGCAAGAAAACGGCCATTCTCGCCTGCTGTGCGGGCACCCTGATCCTGACCGTGTTCGGAACCGCCTTCAACGCCGTCTATCTGCTCCCGGCCTTCTCCAAGCTGTACGGCCTGCCTCTGGATACCCTGATCGGAATGGGCGGCGCCGTGAATCCGCTGGTGAGCGAAGGCAGCATCCTCAGCTTCGTGATCGCCTGTGTGGCCCCGCTGAACCTGATCAAGGGCGCCAGCGTCTCCATCGTCACTCTGCTGATCTACAAGCCCTTAAGCCCCATCCTCAAAGCCGGAGCCGGAATGTGACGCTTCCCGTTCCGGAATGCTTTCGGACTGACTGTCCGACCGAAATCATGACAAAGAGGGGGAAAGCCTTCAGGCGACAAGGCTTCCCCCTCTTTTCCTCATGGCGGCTATGTTCTGCCCCGACAGCCCAAGGCACTGTTCCTGAAAACGGAATCTGTCACAGCTCCAGCCTTGCCACGATCTCACCGTTGCTGATCTCGCCGGTTGGCACAAAGCCAAGCTTTTCATACACATGCTCTGCGATCACGTTCTCCGGCGCATAGTCGATAATCATGAAATCATACTTTCCGGACTCCCTTGCCAGACGGATGATCTCCCTTATGGCCTCCGTCCCATAGCCCTTGTTCTGATGCTCTTCCGGAAACAGGATACGCCAGATCACCAGACACCTCTCCTCCAGATCCTCGTCCAGCGTCAT
>CANOFQ010000136.1 GCA_947565325.1 uncultured bacterium | reverse complement strand
ATGCGTCCGTAAATCCTTCCGGGCACCTCCGGCTCAGACGCTGTCCCAGTTCCGCGTCTGCGTTAAAACTTTTTTTCCATCAGTGTCACTCGTATACCTGAAAACTGCATCTCCGGCCCCACGGCCGCAAAGCCCTGCCTTCTGTAAAACTCCACCGCATAGGGCGCCGCCTGCAGGGACATGACCCGCTCCCCCGCTTCTGTCTTCAGATACTCGCACAGCTTCTCAAGAAGCGCGCTCCCGACCCCCCTATGATGATAGGCCTCCTCCACGAAGAGCAGCGACAGAACGTTCCGGTTTCTGATGGAGCCTGCCCCGATGATGCGGCCCCCGTCCAGGGCCACCATCAGTCGGTATTCCCCCTTGAGAAAAGCCGCATACAGATCCCTGTCTGTTATAAAGTCAAAAAAATGCTCAATGCCCTCCTCTGTGAAATCCCCTGCCTCATATTTCAGAAAGGTTCTCCAGATCATGTCCATGGCAGGCTCCCACTCGTCTCTGGCCGCCCACCTGACCAGATAGGGCATCCTTTTCGTTCTTATGTCCATCGCTTTTACAACACCACGCCCTCAATCCATTCATAGATATCCTGCATGACTTCCCCTCGGTTCGTCTCGTTCAGCAGCTCATGCCGTCCGCCCTCGTACAGCTTCAGCTGCACGTTCTCCAGCCCTGCCGCCTTCAGAGAGTCATAGGCCTTCCTCACGCCCCTGCCGTAATCGCCCACGGGATCGGCGTCACCGGACACCATGAACACGGGCAGCTTCTTGGGAATGCGGCTCAGGTTATCTCTGCTGTAGAGTCTGGACACCAGCTCAAAAAGGGTGGCGAACCCGTTTACGGTGAAGGTGAAGCCGCACAGGGGATCAGCGCCGTACCGCTCCACCCGGGAATCGTCCCGGCTCAGCCAGTCGAATCCCGTCCTTGGCTCGGATATCTTTTTATTATACGCCCCGAATGCCAGCTTGTCAATCAGCCGGCTCACATGGCCGCCTCCGCAGAAAAGGCTCTGAATACGGGCCACTGCCTTTGCGGCCAGAAGCGTCCCCCTCGGCTGCATGCCCGTTCCCATGAGCACGGCCGCCTCGATTCCCGTGCCGTACCGATACATATAGTTCCGGGTGATGAAGGAGCCCATGCTGTGTCCCAGAATCACATAAGGGACATCCGGATACAAGGCCTCCGTCATCTTTTTCAGACGATGGACGTCCCGCACCACCACCGTGGCAGGATCCTGCCTGCAGAAATACCCGTATTTCCCCTCCTGACCCACGGATTTTCCATGGCCCAGATGATCCTCCCCCGTGACCACGAAGCCCTTTTCCGTGAGAAATTCGGCAAACTCCTCATAGCGCTCCGCATATTCCGCCATGCCGTGGACGATCTGCAGGACACACCGCACCTGCCTCGGAGCCTCAGGGGCATACCTGACCGCATGCAGTCTGGTGTGCCCGTCCCTTGAATCAAAATAGAGCTCCTCTTTTACCATTTTCTGTCCCCCTTTCACCCCATTGCCCTATATCTTTCCGGGGCAGACGGATGCGTCCTTCCGCCCCGGCCGCCTCTCTCAGCTGCCCGAAAAGTTTACGGCACAATCCTTCATAAGCGGTCTCGCCCTACGATATCTCCGCCCCCGCCGGCATATCCTTCTCCGGCTTCAGCAGAGCCAGTTTCCCTTCCGCATCCTCTGCGCACAGCAGCATGCCCTCGGAGAGCACCCCCGCCAGCCTGGCAGGCTTCAGGTTCACCAGCACCATGACCTTCTTGCCCACCATCTCCTCCGGTGTGTAGTGGGCCTTGATGCCGGACACGATCTGCTTCACCTGACTGCCGATCCTTACTTGACTGCAAAGCAGCTTCTTGGACTTGGGAACAGCCTCACAGGAAAGGATCTCCCCCACCTGAAACTGCAGCTTCGCAAAATCCTCATAAGTGATTTCCGGCTTGGCTCCTATATCTATGGGCTGGGCCGCTCCCGGATCTGCCTGCCCGGCGGCATCCGGCCCTGCGGCATCGCTTGCGCCTTTGCCCGCATTTTCCTGAACATTTCCGCCTGCACCAACGTTCCCGCCTGCAGCTGCATTCCCGCTGCCCGTGCTTCCGCCTGCAGCTGTATTTCCATTTGCGCCCGCAGCCTTGGCCGCCTCCATGGCTTCCGCCATCTCCTGATCCTTCTTCTCCACTTCCTTCATGTCCAGTCTGGCAAAGAGGATCTCCGGCTTCTCCGTGACCCTGCTGCCGCTCTCATACAAGCCGAATTCCCCCAGTCTGTCGAACTCCCGCAGCCCCGTGTTCAGCTGGGCGGCGATCCGCTCCGCCGTCTCGGGCATGAAGGGCTGCAGCAGGGAGGCGCCGATGACGATCCCCTCCACCAGATTGTAGAGCACTGTGGAAAGTCTGTCGGACTTGGCCGGATCCTTGGCCAGCACCCACGGCTCCGTCTCGTCGATGTATTTATTGCAGCGCTTGAAGATGGCAAAAATCTCCGTGAGGGCATCCGCCACCCGCAGATCCGCCATCTTTTCCGCAACCTTCTCATATGCGCCCGTGGCCACGGCCCTCAGATCCCCGTCCAGCGCCTCGTCCTCGGCTCCCTTATGGGCCACTGTGCCTCCGAAATACTTGTTGCTCATGGAGACGGTGCGGTTCACCAGATTGCCCAAGGTGTTGGCCAGATCCGAGTTGGTGCGCTCTGCGATCAGCTCCCATGTGGCGTTCCCGTCATTCTCGAAGGGCATCTCGTGCAGCACGTAATAGCGCACCGCATCCACGCCGAAAAAGTCGACCAGATCGTCCACGTAAATCACATTTCCCTTGGACTTGCTCATCTTGCCGCTGTTCATCAGAAGCCATGGATGTCCGAAGACCTGCCTGGGCAGCGGCTCGTCCAGCGCCATCAGGAATATGGGCCAGTAGATGGTATGGAAGCGGATGATATCCTTGCCGATCAGGTGCAGGTCCGCAGGCCAGAGCTTCTTGTACTGCTCTGTGCTGTTCCCCTCGGCGTCGTAGCCGATGCCGGTGATGTAGTTGGTCAGTGCGTCCAGCCACACGTACACCACATGGCCCGGATCGAAATCCACGGGAACCCCCCACTTGAAGGAGGTCCGGGACACACACAGATCCTGCAGGCCTGGCAGCAGGAAATTGTTCATCATCTCGTTCTTCCGGGACACGGGCTGGATGAATTCCGGATGCTCGTTGATGTGCCAGATCAGCCTGTCCGCATATTTGCTCATGCGGAAGAAATAGGCCTCCTCCTTGGCGGGCTTCACCTCCCTGCCGCAGTCAGGGCATTTGCCGTCCACCAGCTGGGACTCCGTCCAGAAGGACTCGCAGGGAGTACAGTACATCCCCTCGTAGGCCCCCTTGTAGATATCGCCCTGCTCGTACAGACGCCTGAAGATCTTCTGCACCTGACGCTCGTGATCCTGATCCGTGGTTCTGATGAATTTGTCATAGGAGGTGTTCAGCAGGTCGCACAGCCCCCGTATGACCCCTGCCACCCTGTCCACGAACTCCTTGGGCGTCACCCCCGCCTCCTGCGCCTTCAGCTCGATCTTCTGGCCGTGCTCGTCGGTGCCGGTCTGGAAAAAGACGTCGTACCCCTCCTTCCGCTTGAACCGGGCTATGCTGTCCGCCAGCACGATCTCATAATTGTTGCCTATATGGGGCTTGCCCGACGTATAGGCGATCGCCGTTGTAATGTAGTACTTTCCCTTGCTCTCCATCTTTCTCTCCTCTCCAAAGGGCTCGGCCCATTTGTCATTTCTTTTCATCCGATGCACTGCTCTCCTGCCCCAGCACATAGCTTTTCTGCGCCGGTCCATGGTTTTCCTGCCCTGACGCAGGGGTTTCCTGCTCTGGCACATGTTTTCCTGCTCTGGCACAAGGTTTCCTGCCTCGGCACATGTTCTCCTTCTCTGACGCAGGAGCTTTGCCCCAAAACATCAAAAAGCCCGTCTTCCGCCGCACACCAATAATATGTGCCAGAAGACGAGCCTTCATGCCCGTGATACCACTTCTATTCGCCCGCCCCTCGCAGGACAGACCTCTTCGAGTCAGTAACCCTATCCGCTGTAACAGGCGGATCCTGTCGCAGCCTTGTCCGCTGATTCCCTGCGGATTCGGTGCGCCGCTCAGAAGCCATGTTCCGTCCTGCCGTCCCTGGCTCCTCTCAGCCTGCGGATCTGCCCGATCCGCCGGAGCCTTCTCTGTAAGAGCTTTTACAAAACGTACTCTCTTCATCACCGCATTTCATCCTTATAACCATTCCTATTTTAACAATCCCTTCAACTTCTGTCAATCGGTTTTTCATTCTGCGCACCGATAAATCTCAGATGATTTCGACCAGCTTCCTGCACAGCATGACTAAATCGTGCCGGATTCCCTCACGGCTGTTCCAGCCTCTTCCGGACCATTCTTCTCCCGAGAGATCGTCTCCCCCGTAAATCAATGCGCCATAGGTAAAGCTTCTGAACTGTGCAACGGCAAGGCACCCGGCCTGCTCCATCTCCACGATCTTTGCGCCTTGCTCTTTCCTTCTGGCGATCCGATCGGCCGTCTCCCGAAAGATCGCGTCAGTGGTCCACGTCAGCCCGCTGAGGTATGGTATGTTGCTCTGTTCCAGATATGCCCTGATTTTGTCAGTAACCTCCGAATCGGCATAAATCACCCTCGAGGGCGGGATGTACTGATACGAAAAGCCCTCGTCCCGGATAGCGCCCTCCACCACCAAAATCTGCCCGACCTCGATGTTTCGGTCGAGAACACCTCCCCCGCCGCAGAACATGACTTTCGTAATACCCATTGCATGAAATACATCCAGATTCCCTGCGCAGGCAGGACAGCCAACCTGCCCAAGCGTCAGCAGCACTTCTGGCTGTTCTCTAAAGCGGTAAACCATTAAAGGATTTTCACCGGGAATCAGCCGCTCCTCCGTGATCTGTCCGTTCCCTGCCAGCCTATCCACTATCTCCGGGAAGAAGGTTATCACCATCTTGTCTGTCCCGAACTTCCTCTGGACAAAATTTTCCGGGTTCAATACCGCCATGGGATTTTCATCCAATTCCAATACCGGAAAATCATTTTCATGAAGCATACTCCTCTCCCTTCCTGAGCCCTATCATACATTCGACATCACCCAGCCGTATTTTCCCTGCTTCCGCAGCCTTCCTTTTTGCTCCCTATTTCTTCGTAGAAAGCTTGCTGTACTCCCCCTTCCGGTCATAGGAATCCAGAAGATAGCTGTCGTCCGTCAGCACACAGTCGATCTCCACCTCGTCCCTGCGGTACTTGCTGCGCTTGCGCAGATCCTGCTTCGGCTTTTCCTGCTGCGCCTGAAAGGAGTTCTTCGTCTGAAGGAAGCCCGTGAACTTTCTGGGCAGATGTCCCGCCAGCTGTCCGGCAATGTCCTTGAACCGCACCTTCACCTTCCGCCAGAGCGTTTCCTGCCGCCCGCCGATATTTTCCACGGCCGCAAAATAGGGATTGTCCTGTACGGCCTGAGGCGACGGCACTGCCGTAGCTGCCGCAGCCACCTGCGGGGTATGCACCGCCATGTTCTGCCGGGCATCCGGCTGCCCGCCGCTGTATCCGGCCACACTTGCGCCGATGCCCTCGGCGGTGCCCTCCTCCCTGATCTGGGCCAGCACCTGCGACTCCCCGGACTTGTCCCCGGCCTCCCCTAGGGCAGCCGCCTCATTGGCGCCCCAGATGCCCTTCAGCAGGCTCTTCCCCTTTCCCAGGAGTCTCTCCGCCCATGCGGAGACCGAAAGCTGTCCCTCCTGCCGGCCCTCTGTCTGAGGAGTCTGCACCGCAGCTCTGGATGCGGCCCCGCCTGCGGAGCCCATGTCCCTCTTGAAATGAGCATGCTCATGCATACACTCCGTCACATGATGCACATCCGAAGTATGTCCTCTGTCCCCTCCGATTCCGCCCAGCTGCATCCCCTGCTCCACCTCCCTTTACACAGCGCCGAGAAACTGCCCTGACCGACTCACCTCTCCTTGTCCAGTATCTCCATGAAACGGGCCACATTGTCGGAGATTCGGTTTCTGAACACCGCCGAGCCGGACACGATGATGTTTGCCCCTGCCTCCAGCGCCAGCTCCACATTATCCATCCGCATGCCGCCGTCCACCTCGATATCCGTGTGCAGCCCCTTTTCATTTATCATGGCCCGGAGCTTCCTGACCTTTTCCAGACATTCCGGCATCAGCGGCTGTCCCCCGAAGCCCGGCTCCACCGTCATCACCAGCACCATGTCCACCAGCTTCAGGTAAGGCTCCACAGCCTCCACCGGGGTGGCGGGCTTGATGGTGATCCCCGCCTTCTTTCCATAGAATCTGATCTTTCCTATGGTGCCCGCCACGTCCTCCGTGGCCTCGATATGAAAATTGATCAGGTCGGAGCCGCAGTCCACAAAAGCCTTAATATAGCGCTCCGGCTTCTCTATCATCAGATGCACGTCGAAAAAAATGTCGGAGCAGTTCCGGATGGACTCGATCACCGGCATACCGAAGGAAATGTCCGGCACGAAAATCCCGTCCATCACGTCAATATGCAGGTACCGGGCCCCTGCGTGCTCCACCTCTTTGATCTGTTCTCCAAGTCTGCAAAAATCCGCTGCCAGAATAGATGGTGACAGAATATTATTCATGTCCTCTCCCCTGCGCCTGTTCTTCTGCGCCTCGTTTGTTCTTTAGAAAAACAGTATTGTTCCCAACGCAAAACTGCGAAACAGCCCTACACCGTTTCACAGTTCATCGCTCACACCCTATTTTAACAGAGATATCACAGCTTGTCCACGTCCTTTTTTAATTCTTCCCACGCACCCGGATTTTCAGTGTAATAAAGCGGGCATTTCTTGCCTCCGCAGTCGTAATGCCGCAGGATGTCCTCCGCATCCAGATCGTAGACGTCCAGCAGCCACCGAAGAAGGGAAAGCAGCGAGTCGTAGGTCTCCTGCGTAAAGGAACCGTCCTCCGCCAGATAGCAGCACTCGATGGATACGGAGTCCCCGTTCCGGGACTGCACCGCATAGGCGATCTCGTCCAGCGGCACGCACTGGATGATCTCGCCCTCGTAGCCGATGATGAAATGGGAGCTGGCACTGGTCTCATGACTGTCCTTCAGCCCCTCGAAATAGCTCTTGTTCTGGGCGGCGCTGGTTCCCGGGTTCGCAGTGTAATGCACAAATATGTTTTTGACGCTTTCCAGCGGGTCTCCGGGTCTGGAGTACTCATTGACCGTCAGGAAATCCTCCGTCCATGCTGGATGCTTCGCAAACTCCTCCGCAGGAAGTCCCTGAACCTGATAGCCGGAATACTGGGGCTTCGCTGCCGCCCCTGCGTTTTCTCCCTGCTGTGTGCCCTTCTGTCCGGCAGACACCTGACTGTTCCTGATCAGAAGCGTTGCCACCAGCACCAGGATACAGAATATCCACACCCCCACCAGAGCCCGCTGCATCATCGCCATCCTTCTGCGCCGGGCCGTATTCCTGCGGCCTCCGGGACGGCGGGCAGGCACCTGACTCATCTGACTGCCGGTATCGTATCCGCGGCCGGCACCGGGCCGTTCCCAAGTGAGCTGCTGGCGCAGGCTGCCTTGATCCGCACCGCAGCGCCTATCCTCCAATGCCTGCCCCTGCCTGCTGCCGGCATACCCTTGGCTGCGCCGGCCTGCACTGTTCCGCCTATCCTCCAGCGGCTGCCCCTGCCGGCTGCCGGCATATCCCTGGCTGCGCCGGCCTGCACTGTTCCGCCTGCCTCCCGGTGCCCGCCCCTGCCTTCTCCCGGCATACCCCTGGCTGCGCTGGGCCTCGAATTCCACCAGATACGGATTCCGCCTCACGGCACATGTGCTGCCGTTCTCGTATAATACATCCAGATTCTCTCTTCTGTTTCCATCCCTGCTCTGCATTGCCATCCACCCCATCATGCTTTTTTAGCTCCAGCGCTCAGGACAGCCCGTGGATCCCCGGGCTTGTCCCACAGCCGTTCTCCATTGCCAATCCACAGCCGATTCCCCTGCGGACGTGCCCCCTGCTCTTACTGTAGCTACAATATAAAACAGAAATGTATCATAATTGTTTAAAAAAATATTTATTTTTTATAAATATATAGAGCAGAATCCTCCCTCATAGCCCCTACCGCCCATCTTCCTCCATCATTTTTATCACCTTTCTGATAACCGGGAATATATCCGCATCATACCTTTCCACCTCAGAGATTACCAGAATGTCCGCTTTAAGGATGTCTTCCTTTAGCTCCTCGGTATAGTCTCTGTGGGTTATGACGGTATCCGCAAAATCCTTTGCCAAATAGTCTGTCATACACCATCTGAAGGAATCTCCTATGAATACAAGGCTCTGCCGATTTGCTGAATCGGAACTTGTGCGGTAGATGCCGACACCCAGCTTGTCCCCCTGTGCGTCCGTGACCGTGACATCCTCCTTATATGCGACGGAATAATCATACTCCGGAGGGTACTGTGCCGCATCCAGTCCGCCCAGATCAAACAGATCATGCCATCCCTGCGAGATGTAGGGCGTGATTTCCAGATCATGGGGGCTCGTCTCAGGCAGCCCCAGCGCTTCATACATGGCCTGCGTCCCCACATATGCCCCCAGATAGTTCCAATGGGGATCATACTGATGATAGGTCTGCCAGTACACCCCAGCCGCCTTCAGTTCCTGAAGAGGATAGATGATATTGACATCGGAGTTGGACCTGACATAGTCAACAAACCGATCCACCCGCTTATAGGGATCCACGATCTCATAGGAGGGCATATACTCCGGATAGACCTGCTCCTTATTAGGCATGATCATGAACAGCAGCTGAGTCCCCCTCTCAGCGCACAGCTCCTGCAGC
>CANOFQ010000135.1 GCA_947565325.1 uncultured bacterium | reverse complement strand
GGGTGGAGGAGAACACCTCTCTGTTTGAGATGATTGAGAACGCTCTTGATCTTGAGCTGTCGAACACGGGGCAGCTGTATGTGCTGTACGATGATTTCGGCAAGCTTACCCTGCGGCATTTATCAGGGATGTACGTAGGAGGACCGGGGGCTCACCTGCTGATCGACGAAGAGACGGGGGAGAATTATGACTATGGATCGTCTATTGATGGCAATACGTTCAACAAGATAAAGTTGACCTATGACAACGAGGAGACGGGAACGCGGGACGTGTATGTGGCACAGGACGGAGCGAACATGAACAGATGGGGCATCCTGCAGTATTTTGATACCATTTCTGACGGGGAGAACGGTCAGGCCAAGGCAGATGCCCTTCTGAAGCTGTATGACAGGAAGACCCGGAGCCTGCAGATCACCAATGCCGTGGGAGACAATCGGGTAAGGGCCGGCTCTCTTGTAGCGGTGAGTCTTGATCTGGGCGATAAGAGGCTGAGCAATTTCATGCTGGTGGAGAGCTGTAAGCATGTCTACAAGGAAGGGGAGCATTGGATGGATCTGACATTGAAGGGAGGGGAGTTCGGAGGCTGACGAGGCGGGCAGGAGAACGGAAACGAGGCTGCGGAAGAAAGTCAGGGGCTGACGAGGCGGGCAGGAGAACAGAAACGAGGCTGCGGAAGAAAGTCAGGGGCTGACAAGGCGGGCAGGAGAACAGAAACGGGGCTGCGAAGGAAAGTCAGGGGCGGACGAGACAGATGAGAACCATGAAAATAAAAGGATCTGAGGGTGAGAGGGGGAGAGACCATGGCTGATGCCAATGAACTGGTAAAGCTGATGAAAAAGGCGGCAGTGGAGGCAGTGGCAGCAAGAAAACCGGTCAATGTATTTTTTGGCAAGGTACAGAGCGTGAGGCCGCTGAAGATAGGTGTGGAACAGAGGATGCAGCTGGGCGAGGCACAGCTGGTTCTGACCAGAAACGTGACAGATTTTGATATTATGGCCACAGTGGAATGGGACACAGAGAAGGGCAAGAAAAAAATACGGTTCCATAACGGTCTGTGTATTGGCGACGAGGTGGTGCTGATACGGCAGCAGGAGGGCCAGAAGTTCATTGTGGCGGACAGAATAGGAGGCGGGGCATGATTCCTTTGACGGGAGGAGTTTTGGCAGGGGACATTGAGATGAAGGAGCAGCCCAGTCTGACCTATGGAATGGATTTGGACGGGAACACTGTCAGGGGGCTGGTAGACGGACAAGATGCGGTAAGGCAGGCTGTTTTCCGCATTCTGCAGACGGAACGATACCAGTATGTCATCTATCCCTGGTGGTACGGGATAGAGACGCTGGATCTGTATGGGGAGCCGGTGAACTGGGTGTGCGCTGAGCTGGAGCGCAGGATCGCAGAAGCGCTGCTCACGGACAGCAGAATCACCGGCGTGACGGATTTCGAGCATGACACCGGCAAAAAGGGGGTGGTGCATACCACCTTTATTGTCCATACCGTTTTCGGGGATGTTGCCGGAGAAAGGAAGGTAAAAATATAGTGTACGAGAAAATGACAGATGATTTTTTGCGGGAGCGGATGCTGGCCCGGGTGTCCGACAAACTGGACAAGCGTCCCAGTGCACTGATCTATGATACCCATGAAGCCACGGCAAACGAGCTCGCCGTGTTGTATGTGGAACTGGAGTATCTTCTGAAAAATTCTTATGGGGACACGGCAGCCAGAGAATTTCTGGTACTGCTGTGCAGGGACAGGGGAATCACCCCCAATGCCGCCACAAAGGCGATCCTGAGAGGAAGGTTTACTCCCGACGGCATTGTGCAGGCCGGGCAGCGGTTCAACATCGGCGAGATGAATTATGTCCTTACCGCAAAAAGGGTAGAGGACGAAGAGGGCGGATGGGAGGTGCAGTGTGAAAAGGCGGGAACGGATGGCAACAAGTATCTGGGGCCGATGATTCCCATGGATTATGTGGCAGGACTGGAGACGGCAGAGCTGACCGAGGTGCTTGTGCCGGGCAGGGGAGAGGAGGATACCGAGGAACTGAGGAAACGGTATTTTGAGAGCTTTCAGGAGAATGCCTTTGGCGGGAACAGAGCGGATTATCTGGCGAAGGTGAGAGAGATGGAGGGGATCGGCGGCGTGAAGGTGGCCCGTGTGTGGAACGGAGATATTCGGCCAGCCTCCATGATTCCGTCCGAGGGAGTCCGGACATGGTATGAGTCAGTCATACAGACCCTGCCGGAGGAAATAGCGATGTGGCTGTCTGCTGTTTATGCCGCCGGATGTGAAAAGAAGCTCACCGTAGGCGGAACGGTTCTGGTGACGGTGGTCGGGGCAGGTGACTTCGGAGAGGTGAACGAGGTACTGCTTCATAAGGTGCAGGAGGCACTGGATCCGGAGGAAAACGCTGGGGAAGGGTGGGGGCTGGCACCCATTGGGCATATGGTCAGCGTGAAGAGCGCCAGGCCCATAGGGGTAGAGGTCCGGATCAGTCTTACCTACGAGGAGGGATATAGCTGGAACGGTCTGAGGACGGCAGTGGAGAAGGCAGTGGAGGCATATCTGCTGGAGCTTCGGCAGGGATGGGCGGACCATGCTTCCACGGTGGTTCGGATCAGCCAGATCGAGGCCCGTATATTGGAGGTGAAGGGGGTGGCGGACGTGGCCGATACCCGGCTTAACGGGGAGGCCGCAAATCTGGTTCTGGGTGAATATGAAATCCCCGTGACGGGAGGTGTGGCCTCATGATAAGAGAGGTTGATCTGGTATCCTATCTGCCGCCTTTCATGAGCAGATATAGGGAGCCTGTTGCTGCGCTGGAGGCGGAAAATCCCGAGTTTACGCTTCTTTGGAAGGCCGCAGACGCAATTCTGCGGAATCGTTTCATTTCCACTGCGGACGAGGACGGTATCGCCAGATTTGAAAAACTGATGGAAATCGTGCCGCTGGAGAGCGATACGCTGGAGATACGGAGAGCCAGACTCCGAAACAGATGGTACAATGCTGTGCCCCATACCATAAGGGGGCTGAGGGCAAGGCTGTCACAGCTGTTGGGGGGAGAGCATTGCTTTTCCGTCGTCCCGGACTGTGACAGCGGATATGGGCTGCTGTTGGTGGTGTATTCCACTGATGACGGATTACACGATGAACTGAAGTACCTTTTAGAGACAACGCTTCCCCTGAACATCAGCTCAGACATCGTATATGAAAATGTTACAAGCGGTTTGTCCGTATATTGCGGCGGGGTCATGGAGCAGGCGGACATATTGGAAATAAGACAAAGGTAGGTGGATGAAAATGGCATGGAATGGTATGAAATTAACGGTGGACGGACAGAACGCATTGAACGATGCGCAGCTTTCCGGCAAGATGAACATCAAGTCGATCGTGGTGGGGGACGGGGCGCCGCCCGCCAACTTCAGGGTGCTGAAGAGGCTCGTGAACCCTCTGTACGAGATCACGGAGCTGAAGATCGATATAAGGGAAGGCGGCTGTGTGCTGACGGCTGATATCCCCGAAGTAGAATATGATTATTATTTCCGGGAAATAGGGGTCATGGTTTCCACGGAGGAAGGGGACAAGCTGTATGTGTATGACAACAGTGGAGAGGACGCACAGCATATGGTAAGTACCACCGGTGTGGAAGCCACGAAAAAAAGAGTGCGTCTGTCCCTTGTTATTTCAGATGTAGCAGAAATCACGGTGGTGAATCCAAGTGTGCTGTACGTGGCATATGATGATTTCAGCAGGGTGACGGAGGAATTAGGGCAGGCTGTGGAGTTACTGGATGCGTCAATGGAGAAGAAAGCCGATGCGCAGGCTCTGGACAGCCATGTCGGGGATGGCACAAGGCATCTGGCCCATGGAGAACGGGATAAGTGGAACGCCAAGATGGAGACCACGGGAGATTCGGGAAGTAATGTAGTGGCCTTCGTGAGCGGCGACAATGCCTCTCCTGTGGGCTGGACGGACGTGGAAACAATGAAGTCCGGGGAGAGCCACAGCAGCTTGTTCCGCAAGGTGTCTCTGGCGGTCAAGAATGTCAGATATCTGTATAAGCTGCTTACAAGCGGTGCCCTCAGTACGCTGCTTGGGACGAACCTGCCGGCAAACCGGGCCGTCGCATCGGACGGAGACGGGAAGCTGTCGGCTTCCGGTGTGTCGGCGGCTGAACTGGGCCGTCTGTCCGGCGTAAAGTCTGGGATTCAGGGGCAGATTGATGAACTAAACACGGGTTTGGCAGAGGTCGTGCCGAACAATGTGCAGCAATACGTTGCGGATCACAAGGCTGAGCTGCAGGGAGCAACTGGGCCGCAGGGGCCACGAGGCGCAACGGGCGCCCAAGGCCCTAAAGGTGACACTGGCGCAACCGGGCCGCAGGGGCCTAAAGGTGACACTGGAGCAACCGGGCCGCAGGGGCCACGGGGCTATACCGGGGCAATTGGGCTGCAGGGGCCAAAGGGTGACACTGGCGCTACTGGGCCGCAGGGGCCTAAAGGAGCAACGGGTGCAACCGGGCCGTCAGGCTCTCCGTGGGGCGGCGGGACGTTTGCAGGTGACGTCCGAATGTATAATCATGCTATTTATTTTATGACAGGGCACATAGTATCCCAAGCGAACCAAGAACTATACTTCTCGGCGTCAGACGAAGGTCAGTTCGAACTTTTCTTCGGGGTAAGGAGCAACCCAGTATCATGGACGTTTTGCCCTGCATACGATGGAAATATAACATTGGGACATCCAAATTATAAATGGGCACAAATATTCAGCACATCTTCAGCGATATCCACATCTGATCGCAACGTCAAAAAGGATATTGTACCAATCTCCGATCAGTATCTGCAGTTTTTTGCCCTCCTACGGCCCGTAACCTATCGCTTTATCGATGGTCAGAGCGGCCGGATCCATGTGGGGTTTATCGCTCAGGACGTGGAGGCGGCCATGGAGCAGGCCGGGCTGACCGATCTGGAGTTTGCTGGCTTTTGCAAAGACGTAAAAACACGTGAGATCACCGTCAAGCGTCAAAGGCAAAAGCAAGATGCCGAGGGCAGGCCGCTAGTGGACGGCGAGGGCAATCCACTTATGGAGGAGTACGATGACATCACCTATGAGGACGAGCTGGACGAGGACGGCAACCCGGTATACATCTACTCCCTGCGTTACGAGGAGTTTATTGCTCTTGACACAGCGATGATACAGCGACAGCAGAGCAAAATCGTCGCTCTGGAGGAGCGGGTTGCAAAGCTGGAGCAGCTTGTAACGGCTCTGGTGCCCGCCTAGCTACGCCTGCGCCACATATACCTCGTGTATTAGTGGAGTATATCCTACAGCAAGTGCGGCGTGTGGCGTGAGCTCGACGACACCATCAGTGGTGATGTTAAGATTTGCGCCTACCCCACCAAAAACGTAAATTACTTTTACAATTTGCGTGTATGGTCGAAAACCCTCCTCGATTGTCCCGATGGTGTATTTTTGGTATGCAGTCAGCGCAGATGTGAGGACACCCGAAATAACCTTAAACTCGACTATGCGGCCACATCTGTATATCCCGTAGGTTATCCCGCCCGACCTTAGGCTTGTCGAGCTGCGACCGTCAATCGGTTGCCACGTACCGTCTCCCCGTAAATACCTTTCTTGTGCTCCTTTTGCTGGAGCCGGCACCAGTCCTGCTTTGCCCGCTGCAGATGCGGTCGCACCCGTCATGACACTGTAGGTTGTGTTGTTATCGGGCGGAACCTGCCACGTACCGTCTGATCTCAGGTATCTGGTCGCCGCTCCCTTTGCCGGAGCAGGCACCAGCCCCGCCTTGCCTGCTGCAGATGCGGTCGCACCTACCATGTTGCTGTTATTGGCCTTCCCGCCCAGCTTGCTGTCGATCTCCGACTCGGTGTAGTACCGACTGTCATGGTTATGGCCGGACGCCGCCTTCCCGGCCAAACCCGTGTTTAGTTAAAAAGACATATACAAGCCTAATTATTTATACGATGCTTGTATGTGTCTTTTTTCTACCGTTTTTGAGAGGAGGAAGTTTGAAGCTTAAGTGGAGGATAGCTACAAAAATGTACAGTGAACAAGCCATCCTCTGAACCCCAAAAAACAATATTAGGATTTGAAGGCTCACAAGAATCGTAAGACTCAGGACTGATCAATATGTTCCGGATAGCAGTAAGGAGCATTTTGCAGATGACAATAACTGCATTTTCGTGCCCATGGTGGGATCTGCTCGAGGCTTATCTTTGGATTTGATGCTTGTAGGACTTGATGAGGGCATTGGCAAATTAACTATAAGAGGTTTCAGATAAGAACCGACAGTGGAAATACGCAAGGCGAGTGTGGCAGATAAAAGTGATAGGTGAAAGGCGGACCGGTGATTTTTATGATCCCTTTGGTGCCTTTCGCAGAAAGTAGGAGGTTTGCAGATATGATAGTGCGGATTAGGGGTGATCCCCGGAAACGGAAAAGAATGTAAGATGGAGCAAATGGAAAACAAGTCATTACTGAAAAATTCACAATATTGAATCGTGAAACTTGAATCGTGAAACAAAGTGATCAAAAAAAGAAGAGGAGAATTGAAAATGGATATTAGTTTTTTGCTTGAAATGATCAATCCGGTTGTTTTAGGGATTTGTCTGCTGATGGGATATGCCCTTAAAACGGCATTTGACAAATTTCCGAACCGTTATATTCCGCTGGCGGCTTTGTGCTGTGGAACGCTGCTGGCTGTGCTGATGCATCTGCAGAGCGGAATTAATGCAAAGGTCGTCCTTGGAGGAATGATGAGCGGGCTTGCGTCGACGGGGCTATACGAGATGCTGCGCAATCTGATTAAATTTGGCGGTGGGAACGGCGGCGGAAATAAAAGTGAAGACGGCAGAGCATAGGTGAAAAAAACAAATGAAAGCACTTCAGGCCTGATTCTCAATGGGCCCACGGGGAAACTCGTATTCATTCCGGCGGCTGTTGCCTATCGGTATGGCTGTCGGAATATTTATGAACCAAATTTTAGAAGTAATGGAAAATGAAAATGCAGAAGGGAGACAATATGATCAAAAAAGAAAGATATCAAACAAGGAACGGCGCATTTGTCAATGGGCAGAAGATTGCAGTAAAGGGTATAGTGCTGCACAGCTATGGCTGTCCGCAGCCGGATCCGGCCATATTGGCTGAAAGATGGGACAGCCCCGGCGCAAACGCCTGCGTCCATGCGCATATCGGTAAGGACGAGACGATCATTACTCTTCCTTGTGAAGCGGAGAGGGGGAGGGCAGTCAGGGGGTGGCATGCCGGAAACGGGCGGAAGGGCTCCGGCAATGACACCCATCTGTCCGCAGAGATGACTGAGCCGGCGACTATCAGATATATGGGAGGTTCAAAGTGGGTGGAGCTGGGAGACGGCTCCAATACCAAATCCCATGTGCTTGCGACTTACAAAAATGCAGTTGAGTTATTTGCCCAGTGGTGTGTCTATCATAGACTTGACCCGCTTGCGGACGGTGCGATACTGTCCCACAAGGAGGCATGTGCCCGTGGGATCGCCAGCAATCACGGTGATGTGGAGCACATATGGTCATATTTTGGGCTGACCATGGATCAGTTCCGCAGGGACATACAAGCGGTCATGGAAGGGGGCAGTGTTGACTTTGGCGGCGCTGGGGAAATAACGGATGCCTATGGTCAGCAGATTAGGCCGCTTGATGGCACCGTGACAGTAATATATGCCGGGGCGGACGGCCTTAACGTACGTCGTGGGCCGGCATATGACGCAGAGGTGGATTTCATATCAGAGAAGGGGGACAAGTTTAAAGTTACTGGAGTTTCGGCGGACGAGAAGTGGTATCAGACAGATTCAGGGCTGTACATATCTGCCGTACCCACTTATGTATCATTTCAGGCGGCAGCGGCACAAAAGGAACCTACAGAAAGTGCAGGCTATTACCGTGTCCGCTTGGCATGGGACAGGCCGGACAGTCAGATCGCAGCTTGTAAAGTGGAGGAGAATGCAGTGGAGCTGTGCCGCCAGAACTGCGGCTACAAGGTTTATGATCCTGACGGCAGGGAAATATACCCTTGTATAGAAAAACAGATCGTCCCGATGACGGTATGTGTTAAAGTGTTTGATCTGAAAATCCGCAAGGGTCCCGGAATTACTTACGATTACCAAAAAAGAGACGGAAGGCCGTTGTTTACCGGCAAGGGGAAGTTTACAATCGTCAAGGTGAGGGAAGGTGCGGGTGCTAGACAATGGGGTTTGCTCAAGGCCTATCGAGACGCTGAAAATGGCTGGATCGCATTAGATGATGCATATGTGGATATTGTATGAGAGACGGTGAGGCTCAAAAACATTTTATGTTTATGAAAGTATATTTTTGGTAAGATTCAGATAAAAGAACAGTACATGTTGATTGGGGCATTATATTGTTAGCCTGCACATTTTGCTGATTATTGCATATGGGTGTCAGAAGTGGTTATTTTCAATTTTTTCAGCTTGTAGCGGGGAGCTTTATTTTCTCATGGGGTTAATACCCCGCTGCCTGCAACGTTCAGGGAAAAAATTAGGATATGATGCCACGTTGCTTGCAGTGGGGTAAGTTCATTGAGGGTGAATTCAGCAAATTATTAAAAAGGTAGCCATTTAGCATATTGAGAAGTTAGAAAAAGGTGTTCATTTTCTATACGAAAGGCTTAATTATCAACTACACTTTGTAGTTCTGCCACAGAAGCATATTCAAAAACACAAATTCCTCCATCATGCCATATGATTTTTTGTTCTTGATTCCACGGCCTTTCTCTTCCTGCGTTTAATTGTTGATCTGATACAATAAAGAACACGACATCGTTATAGGTATAATCTATGTCTTCTTTTGTGGTTAGCCATTGGAATTTGTCAAAA
>CANOFQ010000134.1 GCA_947565325.1 uncultured bacterium | reverse complement strand
CCTGCTCAATCTGCGCGCAGATGACAAAGACCTCGCTGATGCCCTTCAGGGTGATGTCGAAAAGCCTGTCATAGGTAAAATGGTTGGTGGGGGAGGAATGCTCCTGCCCGTTCACCAGAAAACTTGCGTTGGCTGCGTCTCTGCTGGTATAGTCAAGTCCGAAATATTCCACTGTCCCGGAGGTCTTGCTGGTATGGTTGTCGCTGACGGTGAAGATCTGTTCTTTGCCGGAGGCAAGGCCCGTGGCCTCCGATGTCAGCCGGAGAGAAGAGCGCCCTTCAGACTCCGCAAGGGAAGCCTTGATGCCGATATCGGAATTGTTGATCAGACGAACCAGACGGTTCTGCACCTCTCGGTTGGTCTCGGACTCACCCACGGAGAACTGGAACTCATAGTTCATGTCGTTGATATTGATGTCGAAGGAATAGGTGTCCGGCGCAAGGGAGACCTTGCTGCTGCCGGGCAGAAACAGCCCCAGATTCTCCTGAGTGGAGGCGAGGGAAAGAACCTCCAGCTCCAGCTCCGGTATGTCCCCGGCAGGGCTCTCCGGCCCGATGTAGACTGCGGCCGCCACGTCCTCGTCGGTGGAATAGGCGTTCTTCTTGCTGAAGAGTCCGTCTCTCTCCAGTCCGCCCAGCTGGGCTATGGTATTGCGCAGCTCCCGGGCGTTCTCCTTCAGGTCAACCGCATATTTCTGGGTATCCCTGCTGGTGGTAGGCAGATACCAGGGCTCATCCTTGCTCAGCCTGACAATGGAGTTATATACGTTGCGCAGCTCGCTTTTCTTGTGGGTATCGTACCGGGTCAGCGGCTTCGGCATATAAGATGTAAGGTAATTGTTATAGACAGTGTTTATGACGGCACCCATTGTCGTGCCTCCTTCCGTTACATTCACTTGCGGACGGTTCGCCCTGCGCCTGCCTATTTCGCCATCTGCGGCATTCTGCCGGTCTTCCGGCCACGCCATGTTCACATGCGCCGGGGCGTCCATGGAATCGGAAATCGAAACCATGTCCTTCCGTTTCGATATTATAACACAATTATAACATATGCAGTGACTGGAAACAAGTGTCAGGTAAGGAAAAGACAAAGATATTTTTGGAAGATTGTGTTTTTTTGTGCAACTAATTTTGCAAGATGTGAATACTTGTACTTGACATAATCCCGTTTAGAGGTTAGAATTTATAATGTTGTAAATTGCTTGTTAGAATGTTATCAATTTTTCCGGGCGCAAACTTGTGTTTTATGCACAGCAGCAGGACAGAGGGCGGGCCGCAGGGGATGTTGTACATACATTCTATATGCCATATGGACTGCGGGGCAGCGCCTGCAGCCGATGTACAATGACAATTAAATAAGGAGGTGAACCTGTAAGTGCTCGAACTGAATGTTTTTGTTGCTGTTGTTATAGTAGTTGTGCTGATAGCAGTAACTGCGGCAGTGTCCATAGTCTTAACCACTAATTATCAGAAGAAATCAGCGGCATCGACCATCGGCAATGCTGAGGAAAAGGCGAGGGAAATCATCGATGAGGCCCTTAAGACTGCAGAGTCCAAGAAACGTGAATCGCTCCTTGAGGTCAAGGAAGAGTCCATCCGTACCAAGAATGAGCTGGACAAGGAGATCAAGGAACGCAGGGCGGAGGTACAGCGCTCTGAGCGCAGGATTCAGCAGAAGGAAGAGAACATCGACAAGAAGCTGGAGGCTCTTGAGAGGCGGGAGACAAGTCTGACGGCAAAGGAGGAGTCCCTGAACAAGATCAAGGTCGAGGTTTCCAAGCTGAATGAGCAGCGTGTGCAGGAACTGGAACGAATTTCCGGATTAACCTCTGAACAAGCAAAAGACTACTTATTGAAAATTGTTGAAGACGAAGTAAAGCATGAAACGGCCGTGATTATCAAGGAAATGGAGAATCGGGCCAAAGAGGAAGCAGACAAGAAGGCGAAGGAGTACGTGGTTTCAGCCATCCAGCGTTGTGCGGCTGACCATGTGTCCGAGACTACGATTTCTGTTGTGCAGCTGCCTAACGATGAGATGAAGGGAAGAATCATTGGACGAGAGGGACGTAATATCCGCACTCTGGAGACAATGACAGGCATCGATCTGATCATCGATGACACGCCGGAGGCGGTCATCTTGTCAGGCTTCGATCCCATCCGCCGGGAGGTCGCAAGAATTGCGCTGGAGAAGCTGATCGTGGATGGACGTATTCATCCTGCCAGAATCGAAGAGACAGTGGAGAAGGCGCAGAAGGAAGTAGAACTGATGATAAAGGAAGAGGGAGAGGCCGCCACGCTGGAGGTGGGCGTGCATGGCATCCATCCCGAACTTGTCAGGCTGCTGGGCCGGATGAAATTCCGTACCAGCTATGGCCAGAATGCGCTGAAGCACTCCATCGAGGTGGCCCAGCTGTCAGGTCTGCTGGCGGCGGAGCTGGGGCTGGATGTGCGCATCGCAAAGAGGGCAGGGCTGCTTCATGACATCGGAAAGGCCGTGGACCATGAGATGGAAGGCTCTCATATCCAGCTTGGCGTGGAGCTGTGCAGGAAGTACAGAGAGAATGCCACGGTCATCAATGCGGTGGAGTCCCATCACGGCGACGTGGAGCCTACCACGCTGATCGCCTGTATCGTACAGGCTGCGGATACCATATCTGCGGCCAGGCCGGGAGCTAGAAGGGAGACGCTGGAGACCTATACTAGCAGGCTGAAGAAGTTAGAGGACATTACAAACAATTTCAAGGGTGTAGATAAATCTTTTGCTATTCAGGCAGGCAGGGAAGTTCGTGTCATGGTTGTACCGGAGCAGATCACAGATGCCGATATGGTTCTGCTTGCCCGGGATATTTCCAAGCAGATAGAAGCGGAGCTGGAGTATCCGGGTCAGATCAAGGTGAATGTCATCCGGGAAAGCCGAGTGATCGATTATGCAAAATAGGATTTGAGCAGAAAACGCCGCACAGAAGTGTGCGGCGTTTTTTAATGATGTTTTTTACTTTTTCATTTTTTTGTATTTTCTACTTGCCATATGGAAAATCTTGTAGTATGATAATGCAGGCGCATAATTGTATACAATTATGCAATTATGCCGGAGCAACTTCAGACCGGCAGCATCTGCTGAGACGATGTGGCGCTGAGGCACGACAATGTGATGCAGAGCTGAGAAATGTGGCGCTGAGCCATGACAATGTGGTGTGGAGCTGAGAAATGTAGCGCTGAGCCATGACAATGTGATGCAGAGCTGAGAAATATAGCGCTGAGCCATGACAATGTGATGCGGAGCTGAGAAATGTGATACTGAGCCGTGGCAATGTGATGCAGAGCTGAGAAATGTGATACTGAGCCGTGGCAATGTGGTGCAGAGCTGAGACAATGGAACGATAGAAAATATAGAAAGGCTGCGGAGCGCAGATGGGAGACGGGATGAAACCATATCAGGAACTGAGCAGGGAGGAGCTGCTGACGCTGAAGGAAGAGCTGGAGAAGGCTTATGAGGAGGAGAAGGCCAAGGGGCTGAAGCTGGACATGTCCAGAGGCAAGCCTTCTGTGGCACAGCTGGACATGGGGATGGATATCTTTGACGTGCTGAATGCCGAGAGCGACATGACGAGCATGGAGGGGATCGACGTGCGCAATTACGGCGTGCTGGACGGCCTCACGGAGGCGAAGCATATGATGGCGGATATCATGGGCGTCTCGGCGGAGCAGGTGATCGTGTACGGCAATGCCAGCCTGAATGTGATGTATGACGCTGTTTCCAGCGCCATGACCCACGGGGTCATGGGACATACGCCCTGGTGCAGGCTGGACAAGGTGAAGTTCCTGTGCCCTGCCCCCGGCTATGACAGGCATTTTGCCATCACGCAGCACTTCGGCATAGAGATGATCACCGTGCCGATGACGCCGCAGGGACCGGACATGGACATGGTGGAGAGGCTGGTGGCGGAGGATGAAAGCATCAAGGGCATCTGGTGTGTACCCAAGTACTCCAATCCCCAGGGCTACACCTATTCCGACGAGACGGTGAGAAGGTTCGCACATCTGAAGCCGGCGGCAGGGGATTTTCGGATCTTCTGGGACAATGCCTATGCGGTGCATCATCTCTATGACGAGGAGGAGAGGCAGGACAAGCTGCTGGAGATCCTCGGCGAGTGCGAGAAGGCCGGGAACCCGGACATGGTGTACGAATTCGCCTCCACCTCCAAGATCAGCTTTTCCGGCGCAGGGGTGGCGGCCATCGCCACATCCAAGGCAAATCTGGAGTGCATCAGAAAGACCCTGACCATCCAGACCATCGGCCACGACAAGATCAACCAGCTCCGCCATGTGCGCTACTTTAAGGATTTCGAGGGCATCAAGGCGCATATGAGGAAGCATGCGGCTCTGATGCGCCCCAAATTCGAGGCGGTGGAGAACGTGCTGGATCGGGAGCTTTCCGGCCTTGGAATCGGCCAGTGGACAAAGCCGAGGGGCGGCTATTTCATCTCCTTCGACTCGATGGAGGGCTGTGCCAAAGCCATCGTGGCCAAGTGCAGGGAGGCCGGGGTGGTGCTGACCGGCGCCGGAGCCACCTATCCCTACGGCAGGGATCCGAAGGACAGCAATATCCGCATCGCCCCCTCCTTCCCCACGCCGGAGGAAATGCGGATGGCCACGGACCTGTTCGTGCTCTGCGTCAAGCTGGTGAGCGTGGAGAAGCTCTTAGGAGAATAAAGGCATGTGGGAAGCATTATGACCATGATGACTGCGAATCCCGGAGGAGTCCTTCCTCTGGGATTTTTTCAGTGCGGAATTTTGGCCGGGCATTTCTGATATGGCATAGCCAGGGGCCGCACCGCATACAATGGAATGTCATGAGAGACAGGGTCTGGTAAACCCGCACCAAAGGGTCATACTAGAAACGAAATAGCACGAGGAATGGGAACGCGGCGCCCGGAAGCGGAATGACATGAAGAATACGGCGGGAAACAAAGTGTCATGAGAGGGCGGCGGGACGGATCTCGTGGGACAGGGAGGGCGGCGATGCGGATAAGGCTAGGAGGAGAATGGAAGATGGGACGGCGGACTTTTCTGCCGGTTTTCTGTGTGGGGCTGCTGGCCGGAATTATTCTCTTAAATATAGGAAGGGGCATTCTGCTGGAGGGGACGGGACTGTTTGACGAAGACTCCCTCAGCCGCATGAAATACATGACGGTGGACAGCAAGGCCCTTTTTTGTTATATCCTGCGAAAGCGGGTGGGCCGGCTGGCTGTGCTGGCAGTGCTGTCCACCACCTATCTGGGGATGGTGGCCTGCCTGGGGCTGACCTTCTGGTACGGCATGAGCGCAGGGGCATTCCTGTCGGCTCTTGTGCTGCGCTACGGGCTGAAGGGGCTTGTGCTGGCGGTCATCAGCCTGCTCCCACAGTATCTGGTCTACATACCTGCCGCGATCCTGCTGCTGGTCTGGTGCGAGACGCTCTATTCGTGCATCTATGGCAGGGGAGGCAGGGACGCATGCATGGAGGACAGAGGGTTCCTTCTGAAAAAAGCAGGCCGCCTGGCCGGTATCACACTTGCCGTAACGGCGGGCTGCCTGCTGGAGAGTCATATCAATCCATATCTGTTTCTTGGCTTCCTGAAAATATTCTGATGCTATTCTGATGCCTGACACCTGACAGGCTGCCGGTGCCGGATGCTCCGCCCTGCCGCCCTGCGGAGAACCCTTGTGCTCGGGCAGAAGCAGCAACCGTTCCTTATCGGATGTCCTGCCCTGCGGAGAACCCTTCCGAACCGCCTGCCGAAGCTGAAGCCCATCAGTCATACTCTGCGATCTCGTAAATGAGCCGCTCTGTGTCCTCCCATCCCAGACAGGGATCCGTGATGGACTTGCCGTAGATGCCGCCGCCTATCTTCTGGCAGCCCTCCTCTATATAGCTTTCGATCATGACCCCCTTCACCAGTCTGTGGATATCCTCGTTGAGCCTGCGGCTGTGCATGACCTCCTTGGTGATGCGGATCTGCTGTGCGAACTGCTTGCCGGAGTTGGAATGGTTGGCGTCGATGATGCAGGCGGGGTTGCGCAGGTCCATTTTGCCGTACATCTCCAGCAGAAGGTTCAGATCCTCATAATGGTAGTTCGGCACATTGTTGCCGTGCTTGTTCACGGCGCCTCTCAGGACCGTATGGGTCAGGCTGTTTCCGGTGGTGGTGACTTCCCAGCCCCGGTAGATGAAGGAATGGGGGTGCTGGGCGGCATAGACGGAATTCAGCATCACGGACAGGTCGCCGCTCATGGGGTTCTTCATACCCGCAGGTACGTCGAAGCCGCTGGCGGTCAGACGGTGCTGCTGATCCTCCACGGAACGGGCACCTATGGCCACATAGGACAGTATGTCGGAAATATATCTCCAGTTTTCAGGATAGAGCATCTCGTCCGCTGCCGTAAGGCCGGACTCTTCCACCACCCGGATATGCATTTTCCGCATGGCCACGAGGCCTGCCAGAAAGTCGGGCTTTTTTTCCGGGTCGGGCTGGTGCACCAGTCCCTTATAGCCCTCCCCGGTGGTCCGGGGCTTGTTGGTATAGACCCTCGGGATCAGGATCAGCTTATCCTGAACCTTTTCGCTGACCTTCGCCAGCCGGCTCACATAGTCGCAGACGGCCGCCTCGTTATCTGCGGAGCAGGGGCCGATGATCACCAGGAACTTTTTGCTTTTTCCCGTTATGACATCCTTGATCTCTTCATCTCTTCTTTGCTTGATCGTCCGCAGCCCCTCGGGCAGAGGGTATTCCTCCCGGATCTGGGCAGGAGTGGGCAGTCTCTTTATGAATTCAAAACTCATGATTTCTCACCGTGGCATCCCTTTCTGTAATATTGTGGAGCTTCTGACGACACGGCAGAGCGTAGCAGGCGCTTCGGCCGGGCCAGTAACATTATAATACAGGAAAGCTGATCCCGCAAGGAATTTATCGTCTGTGCCGGGGAAGGAGAGAGGTTCGGAAAGGACTCAGGGGAAAGCGCTTGCCGCCGGCGCCGGAGAACAGGGAAGAAGGGAGAAGCAGGCACGGTTTAAGAAAGATAGTTTTTTCCATAAATATATACGAATCATAGAAGACTGTTCTCAATGGGGAGAAATCTGGTAGACTGAAATCCGGGCAGACTACGCCGAATAAGTAATAAAAAGGAACGGGGGTACGGAAGATGAGAGACCAAGAGCTTGGAAATGACGGCAGGGACAAATTCGAAGCAATTTACCGGGAATATTATGACAGGGTTTTTCGGTATGTGTGCCGCAGGATTTCGGATGTACAGACAGCAGAGGATATTGTTCAGGACACCTTCTTCATCGCATATGCCAGGAAGCTGGATTTTCTGGAGTATGCCCAGCCGCTGGCATGGCTGTTTCGCACGGCGGGGAACAAGATCATGGAGCGCTGGAGATATATGCGGCAGCGGGAGGCGGAATCCCTGGAGGAGGCAGAACCGGGGCTGGGGCAGGAGGAGCTGCGGTACGAGCTGGCCGAGCTGGAGCAGACTGCGCTGAAGACACTTGGCCGGGAGGAATGGAGGCTGGTCAAGAGCTGCTATCTCTACGGGGTCACGGTCTCCGAGCTGGCAGAGGCGGAGGGAGTGTCCGAGGGCAGCATGAGGGTGCGGCTTTGGAGGCTTATGAAAAAGCTGCAGAAAAATTAAAGCTTTTTTTGTAATAAAATGTCGAATTATGTCATATAAATAGTAGAAGGGTAATTCAACAAAAAGAAAGCGTCTGATTTCTGCGCCATACCGGGAGGGGCCGGCAGGTCTGCGGCCAAAAGTCCGCCGGACGGGCTCTGATTTCCGCAGTGTGCCGTGAGAAAAGGAATCGGACCGAAATAAAAGGGGAAAGGAGAAAGGACAGATATCCTTCGGGGCAGGAGGGGCGTTTGTTTTGCCCGGGGCCTGCAGGGTTACTGATTGGTTGTCCCGCAGTGGGCGGGGTGTCGACTGTATGCCTGATGGACATACAGAAGTTTCATGGAGGGCGATTGAGATTTATTACATAAGCTTTTTCAGTGCGCTTATCGAATCGATAGGCTATGATCCCCAGTGCGCCCGGCTGGAGGTCAGACTGTCACGGAGCAGAAGGGTAAAACAGTATGAGGACGTACCGGAGGAGATATGGTACGGCTTTCGGAGAAATGCGCATCCGGATAGGTATTACCGCAGCCGTATCTGCGGATGCTATAAGGAAATGGATATATCCGGAGCATACGGGCAGGGCAAAGGCCGGGACGGCGCAGAGAGGCCCTGAGGCCTGAAGCGGTGCGGCCCCTGATTTTCCGGGGGCGCACCGCTTTTAGCGCTCCCGCCCGCAGACCGTTTTCAGAACCGTTTTTCTGGCAAAAAACAGTTGACGGACGGGGGAGAGTGTGCTATAGTATACAAGCGAGATAGAGGCAGAGGTCTTTTTTTTATGCTTAAAAATTATATACAGAGGAAAGAGACAACGAGCTTAGAAAACACGTGGAGGTAGCAAAATGCGTACAAAAATCACTTTAGCTTGTACCGAGTGCAAGCAGCGTAACTACAATACTACCAAGGACAAGAAGACGCATCCTGAGAGGATGGAGCTTCGCAAGTATTGCAGGTTCTGCAGGAAGCACACACCGCATAAGGAAACCAAGTGATTTCTTGGGGAAAGGTATGGTCAAGATGGGAGATTCTGCAGAGAAGAAGACGGCATCCAGCTTCCTGAAAGGGGTGAAGGCCGAATTCAAGAAAGTTATATGGCCGGACAGAAAGTCTACTATAAAGCAGTCTATAGCGGTGGCGGCGATCTCGATCGTGTTGGGAGTCATCATTGCTGTCCTGGATCGGATTGTACTGTATGGCGTGAACTTCATTACATCAATTTAGGGCGAGGGTGATTGCATGGCAGAGGCAA
>CANOFQ010000133.1 GCA_947565325.1 uncultured bacterium | reverse complement strand
TAAAATTTCATCTTCCGGTGTTTTTATTACACGTACAAGACTTCTCTTCTCTTTCGCGGAGAACATCCTGTCATAATCCAGCCCGCATTCTCCCACGGCAACGATCTTCCCATTCTCGGACAGAATCTGCTCGATGATCTGAAAATCCTCCTGCCTCGCACGGTCGGCATTGTGGGGATGGATCCCGGCTGTCCCGTAAGCCTCATGGCTTTTCACGAAATCATCTATTTTTCTGTTCTCTCTGGTATCCGTTCCGGTCAGGATACAGCACACGCCCTCCTGCGCCCCGTCCCCGATTATTTTTTCCGGGTCGGGAAACTGCCTGCAGAACAGATTGAGACCTATGTCATAATATTTCATAATCTTGTCATCTCCTCACAAATGTCCCCTATCCTAACCCGGACAAATCGGAACTAAAATTTTCTGCGCCGGATCCTTCCATCTCCCTTTTGCGCTTCCGCCTCTTATAGACCAGAATCCCGATATACACCCCCAGAAAGCCCAGAATGATCGCGATCAGCACCGCCGCCTCCCCGGGTCCGCCCATCTTGGCTTCGGCCCATAAGCGGTCTGCCAGCTTGTTGATGTTCTCCGGCAGATTAACGAATACCTGTGTCCGCCCCAGAATCTCCGCGCTCGGATAATAGATGGGGCTCTCCACCATCTCCTCGTCCATGTATGCCTTTGCGGCGCTCTCCGGGGTGGAATAGCCCACATAGTTCATATTGGCCCCGGCGATCTCAGGATCACACAAGAAATTGATGTACTCCTCCGCCTCCGCCTTGTGTCTGGAGGTGACAGGGATACACATGGCGTCCACGAAATAATTGGTTCCCTCCTCCGGCACCACGAAGCGGATGCTGTCGCTGTTCTCCACCAGAATGGCGGCGTCGCCGGCATAATAGGGGGCGATCCACGCCTCGCTGCTCTCCATTTTGCCGAAGATCTGATCCATCACATAGGCCTGCACCAAGGGCTTCTGCTGCTTCAGAAGCGCCGCTGCCGCCTCCCAGTCCTCCTCGTCGGTGGTGTTCACGGACTGCCCCAGCAGAAACTGCGCAATGGCAAAGGAATCTCGGGGATTGTCGAACATCAGGATCTTGCCGGCGTAACGGTCGTCCCACAAGGCAGACCAGCTGGTGATCTCCTCCTCGATATAGTCCGTGTTGTAAAACAGCCCCACGATGCCCCATGTGTAGGGAACGGAATGAAGGCTGCCCGGATCATAGTCCGGATCCCGGAAATGCTCGTCAATGTACTGATAATTGGGGATATTTGAAAAGTCCAGCTCCGCCAGCCTGTTTTCATCAATGAGTCTGGATACCATATAGTCCGACGGAATGATCACGTCATAATCAGCGCCGCCTCCGGCCAGCTTGGAGTACAGCGACTCATTGCTGTCAAAGGTGGTGTAGTTGACCCGGATCCCGGTGCGCCGGGTGAACTCCTTATTCACGTCCAGAGAGCCGTCTGTGCCGTTGGCGATGTACTCGCCCCAGCTGTAGACATTTATGGTAACGCCCCTGTCGGGGGCAGCTTCCTCCGCTGCGGCCCTCCCGGGCACGGCTGCGGCCAGACACAGCGCCGCACACAGGCTTACGCCCATGGAACGGCCCCTTTTCCATTTCCGGTATATAGAACCTACTTTTCTCATATTAGGAATATCCTTTCACCCTACGCACACATGTCTCTTCCTGCCGGCAAGGCCTGCTCCCCAGCTCCTGAGGCAGGCCTTGCCGGTCTTTCCTCCCCCGGCACCCGCCTGCTCCCCAGCTCCTGAGGCAGGCCTTGCCGGTCTTTCCTCCCCTGGTACACGCCGGTCCTTGCATTCCTGAAACAAGCCTCCGGCCTGGCATTCCTCCCCGGCACCCGCCTGACCCCGCACCCCTGAGACAAGGATCCGTCCGGGCATTCTCCTGCCACCGTCCAAGACGGGCGCCCGTTCAGACCTCCTCTTTCTTCAGACGCCCGTCCCGCTCCCTGAAGCTGCGGACATTTATAATGACCAGCAGCGCCATCACCACCGCAAACAGCACCGTTGACAAGGCATTGATCTCCGGGCTGATCCGCTTGCGGGTCATGGAATAAATATAGATGGGCAGCGTCTGGGTGGTGCCGCTGGTGAAATAGCTTATCACGAAATCGTCAATGGACAGCGTGAACGCCATGATCAGCCCCGTGACGATTCCGGGCATGATCTCCGGCAGCACCACCTTGAAGAAGGCCCTCACCGGCGGACAGCCCAGATCCTGCGCCGCCTCATAAAGATTCGGATCCATCTGGCGCAGCTTGGGCAGCACCGACAGGATCACATAGGGCAGGCAGAAGGTGATATGGGCTGCGAACAGCGATCCCATTCCCAGGCTCCTGCCCCCGAAGAGCTTCACTGCGGACACGAACAGCAGCATCAGCGACACTCCGGTGACGATCTCCGGATTCACCATAGGAAGGTTCGTAATGTTCATCACGATCCGCTTGGGCAGCCGTCTCATGGAATTGATGCCGATGGCCGCCATGGTGCCCAGCACGGTAGAGGCCGCCGCCGACACCACTGCGATGATCAGCGTGTTGCGCAGCGCCTCCAGAATCAGCCGATCCTCAAAAAGCTTCCGATACCAGCGCAGGGAGAAGCCGCTCCATACCGTGCGGCTGCCCGTGTCCGTGTCGTTGAAGGAAAACACGATCAGCACCAGAATGGGGGCATACAGAAACAGGAAAATCAGGAAGGTATAGATATTCGCACCTGCCTTTTTCATATCAGCATACCTCCTCCCCCGGCCGCCTCGCCGTCGTCGAACTGGTTCATGATGCCCATGCAGATCAGGATGATCACCATCAGCACCAGAGACACCGCCGAGCCCAGATTGGGATTGTAGGCGCTGCCCAGAAACTGCATGTCGATCAGGTCCCCGATGAGCAGGTTCCCGCCGCCCCCCAGCATCTTGGAGATGATGAAGGTGCTCACCGCAGGCACGAACACCATGGTCACCCCGGAGATCACGCCGGGCATGCTCAGGGGCACCACCACCTTCAGAAAGACCTCCCTGCTGCTGGCCCCCAGATCCTGCGCAGCCTCTATGACGCTCCTGTCTATCTTGGTCAGCACCGAATACAGGGGCAGAATCATATAAGGGATATAATTATAGACCATGCCCAGCACCACGGCCCCGGCAGTATTGATCATATGTACCCGGGGCAGGCCCACGGCGGCCAGCATGGAGTTGATCAGTCCGTTATCCTCCAGAAGCGTCATCCACGCATAGGTGCGCAGCAGAAAATTCATCCACATGGGCAGCATCACCAGCATCACCATCACGTTCTGCCGTCTGGCATTCATCTTGGAGACGATATACGCCAGCGGGTAGCCCAGCCCCAGAGAGACCACTGTGGCCACTGCCCCCAGCCAGATGGAGCGCAGGAACACGTTGGAATACTGTCCAACGCTCAGGATGTTTTCCATGGTGAAGCTGCCTGATCTGTCCGTGAAGGCAAAGTAGCCCACCAGCAGCATGGGCAGCACGATGAACACCGTCATCCACACAGTGTAGGGAGCGGACAAGAGCTTTGAATCAGATTTCATCGGCGCCGCCCTCCTTCGGATCATTTGCTTCCCTCATAGCATCTGCCGCCTCCGCAGTATCCTTCTCTTCCGGAGCATCGGCTTCCTCCAAAGCCTTCCTCTCCATGGACGCATTTCTGTCCTCGTCCATCTCGTCACTGAAGGTGCTGTAGTCGCCGTACATGCCGGAGTACTCGGACTTGGGCATGACGTGGATATCGTCCGGGGTAAGGACAAGACCGATGCGGTCCCCCACCCTGCGGCCCTCCGTGGACTGTATCATCCACTTGAAGCCCGACACGTCCACGATGATCTCATAATGCACTCCCTTGAAGGTCACCGCCGTCACGTCCCCGGCTATCAGAGTGGCATCCGGCTCCACCACCTTGATGTCTTCCGGGCGTATCACCACGTCCACGGGAGTACCCTTGCCGAAGCCGCTGTCCAGACAGCGGAAGGTATGTCCGGCGAACCTGACGGAATAGTCCTCCTGCATGATGCCGTCCAGTATGTTGGACTCCCCGATGAAATCCGCCACGAAGGCGTTTCTGGGCTCGTTGTAGATATCGGTGGGCGTACCGATCTGCTGGATCACGCCGCCGTCCATTACCACTACCGTATCGGACATGGACAGAGCCTCCTCCTGATCGTGGGTGACGAACACGAAGGTGATGCCCGTCTGCTGCTGTATCTTTTTCAGCTCCGACTGCATGTCCTTGCGCAGCTTCAGGTCAAGCGCCCCCAGGGGCTCGTCCAGCAGCAGCACCTTGGGCTCGTTGGCCAGCGCCCGGGCGATGGCTACCCTCTGCTGCTGGCCGCCGGAAAGCTGGCCGATACCCCGGTGGGCATAGCCGGTAAGGTTCACCATGGCCAGCATCCTATGCACCGTCTCCTTGATCTCCTTCTCGCTGCGTCCCTTCAGGCGCATACCGAAGGCTATATTGTTATAGACGTTCAGATGGGGAAACAAGGCGTACTTCTGGAAAATCGTGTTGACCTCCCGTCTATGGGGAGGCAGGGACGTGATTTTTTTGTCATAAAAAAAGACATCCCCTGCATCCGGCCTGATGAAGCCGGCGATGGTGCGCAGCACGGTAGTCTTGCCGCATCCGGAAGGGCCTAAGAGAGTGACGAACTCTCCGTCATGTATCTCTAGGTTGAAGCCTCCCAGAATCTGCTCGCCATCATAAGAAACAGTAATGTCCTTTAAGGAAATAATGGTATTTTTCAATTGATGCATCTCCTTTGCGGCAGCGCACGGATGCGCCGAAATAAGTTGCGTGTCTATGTTATTCACACATAACCCGGCCCGGTTTTTTCTGTTTGCCTCCCGCAAAGGATGGTATGTTTTTTCTTGCTGCCCCTTTATCCTCAGGGTCTTATCCTCCGTGACGACAAATACCACGGGGAAGCCCCCGCCTGCTGACAGCCTGAAAAGAACCGTGGCAAAGAAACCGAAAGCCGCTTTTATGGCCGCACTCACCTCCAGAAGCACAGCCTTTTTCAGATGCAGACGCAATGAGATAACTATAAGAGATATCAGGGGGTTTGTCAATCATTTCGCCCTGTTTTTCAACAAATTTCGCTCCGGATTCCGTTCTGCCGAAAATCGGCAAATTACCATTTGACTTTTCCCAAGAAACAAGGTAAGATAAGGCCTATAAGAAAAGGCTGTGAACAGAAGCAGTAGAAGCGTCCTCCGGTGTCAGAGAGCTGCCGGCCGGTGAAAGGCAGCCCGGAAAGCTTTGAACTCGTCTGCGAGCCCCGGAATTGAACATCTGCTTTATGCCCCTGACCTTTGGGAGAACGGCGTTCCGGAGACTATCCTTCGGAAACCCGGTCTTCAGGAGACTGATCTTCGGGAAACCGACCTCAGGAAATCGACCTTTAGGAGGCCTCTCTTCAGGAAACCGACCTTCGGAAGATGGATTCTCAGCAAAACGGTCTTCAAAAGCCAACTTCAGGAAAATGGTCTTCAGAAAAAGCAGCAATAGATGCCGGCGGGTGTTCCCGTTACAGAGCCTATGAGTGCAGGAATCCTGCCGTCGTCCGCCGATTTCCATAGTGCGGCAGTGACAGCAGCTTCCTGAATAAGAGTGGTACCGCGGCAGGCCAATGGTCCTTTCGTCTCTTAGACTCCGTCATGGAATGGCAGGATTCCATGGCAGGAAGCAAGGCAGAGACGGAGGATTTTTTATTTTCGAAATCTGCCATGCCTCTTTTGTGAACGGCTCTGCCAAAGCAGGATGCATTCCGGAAAGGCAGAACGATCCTGCAAAAACGGGCGATCCCATGAAAGCAGGGCATCCTGCAAAAACGGGCGATTCGTACCGACAAGGAAGGAGAAACTATGGAACGTATCTACAATCCAAAAGAAATCGAGAAAAAATGGCAGTCCTACTGGGCCGAGCATGAAACCTTCAAAACTGATGTACGGGATTTTTCCAAGCCGAAATATTATGTGCTGGATATGTTTCCCTACCCCTCCGGAGTGGGTCTCCATGCAGGACATCCGGAAGGCTACACCGCCACCGACATCGTGTCCCGCATGAAGCGCATGCAGGGCTACAACGTGCTGCATCCCATGGGCTATGATTCCTTCGGGCTGCCTGCGGAACAGTATGCCGTCAGCACGGGCAATCATCCCAACGGCTTCACCCAGTCCAACATCGAGACCTTCTCCGCACAGCTGAAGGAGCTGGGCTTCGACTATGACTGGTCAAAGATGATCGCCACCAGCGACCCTAGGTTCTACAGATGGACCCAGTGGATCTTCAAGCAGCTCTATCTGGACGGCTATGCCAAGTACATCGACATGCCCGTCAACTGGTGCGAGGAGCTGGGCACCGTGCTGTCCAACGACGAGGTCATCGACGGGAAATCCGAGCGGGGCGGCTATCCCGTGGTGCGCAGAAACATGAAGCAGTGGGTGATCAACCAGCCCGCCTTTGCGGAAAAGCTCCTGGAGGGCCTGAACGAGATCGACTGGCCGGAGTCCACCAAGGACATCCAGCGACACTGGATCGGGAAATCCGAGGGCGTGGAGGTGGATTTCCAGATCGTTGGGGGCGGCAGCTTTTCCATCTACACCACCTGCATCGAGACGATCTACGGCATTACCTTCATGGTGCTGGCCCCGGACGGACAGATCGTAAAGGAGCTCATGCCCCGGGTACAGAATCCGGAGGAGGTTCAGGCCTATATCGACGAGACCCTCAAAAAGAACGACATGGACCGGACGGAGCTGAACAAGACCAAGTCCGGCTGTGTGCTGAAGGGGCTCTATGCGGTCAATCCGGCAAACGGTAAGGAGGTTCCCCTCTATATCGGCGACTTCGTGCTGGCCAGCTACGGAACGGGCGCCGTCATGGCAGTCCCCTCCCACGACCAGCGTGACTTTGAATATGCCGTAGCCCACAATATCCCCATGCTTCAGGTCATAGACGGCGACGACGTAAGTGAGCATGCCTTCGAGAAGGGCTCCTATCTGGGCAAGGGCTGCAGACTGATGAATTCCGAGGAGTTCACCGGGCTCACCGTGGAGGAGGCCAAGGAGGCCATCACCGACAAGCTGGCCGCCAAGGGCGTGGCCCGCCGCACCGTGAATTACCACTTCCGGGAATGGATCTTTGCAAGACAGCGCTACTGGGGCGAGCCGGTGCCCGTGGTGCACACAGAGGACGGACAGATCTACGCCCTGCCCGACGAGGAGCTGCCTCTGGTGCTCCCCGAGCTGGAAGACTACAAGGGAAAGAACGGCAAGGCTCCTCTGGAGAACGCCGCCGAATGGAAGCAGTATGACAGAAACGGCATAAAAGGCATCCGGGAGACCTCCACCATGCCCGGCAGCGCCGGGTCCAGCTGGTACTTCATGCGGTATATCGATCCGGACAACGAGGACACCTTCGCCGATCAGGAGCTGCTGAAGCACTGGCTGCCCGTGGATCTCTACATCGGCGGTCCCGAGCACGCCGTGGGACATCTGGTCTACTCCCGGATCTGGAACCGTTATCTCTACGACAAGGGTCTCTCCCCGGTGAAGGAGCCTTTCCAGAAGCTGGTCCATCAGGGCATGATCCTCGGTGAAAACGGCATCAAGATGGGCAAGCGGTTCCCCGAGTTCGTGGTGAATCCCAGCGACATCGTGCGGGACTACGGTGCGGACACCCTGCGTCTCTACGAAATGTTCATGGGGCCTCTGGAGGTGTCCAAGCCATGGAGCCCTCAGGGCGTGGAAGGCGCCAGAAGATTCATCAACCGGGTATGGGCCTTCTTCACGGACAGCGGGAACCTTACGGAGGGCGGCAACGATGCGCTGAAGAAGATCTACCACCAGACCGTGAAGAAGGTCACCGGGGACTTTGAACAGCTGGGCTTCAACACCGCCATCAGCCAGATGATGATCTTCATGAACGCCGCCTACAAGGCCGGAAGCTGCCCGAAGGAGTATGCGGAGGGCTTCGTGAAGATGTTCTCCTGCATCTGCCCCCATGTGGGCGAGGAGCTGTGGCAGATCCTTGGCCACGATTCCACGCTCGCCTATGAGCCCTGGCCGGTGTTCGACGAGGCTGCCGTAAAGGAAGATACCGTCACCATCGGCGTTCAGGTGAACGGCAAGGTGCGGGGCACCGTGGATCTGGCCCCCGACGAGGAGAACGCCTCCGCCCTTGCCAAGGCCAAGGAGGTTCCCTCCGTAAAGGCCTTCCTTGAAGGGAAGACAGTGGTGAAGGAAATCTATGTAAAGGGAAAGATCGTGAATATCGTGGTGAAATAAGGTCCTTTGGACCGGCCTACAAGGGAATCAAAATGCAGGGGGCTGCCGCAGAATTCAGTGCGGCAGCCCTCTTATGTGAGCCAGCGGATACGCTTGTCTTCTCCACATTTCTTATATCTAAGGAGAATAATAGTTGAAACATTTTATTTGCCTACGCCTTCAGCATGGCATCGATCTCATCGATACCTATATCCGGCTCGATTTGCTTTTCCTTTGTATAATCCCCATACCCCAAGTCATATTGCTGCATGAACCGTACCATACCTACGGGTCCCAAAGCATCCTTCAGCGCCTGCATTCCAACCATTCTTATCTCCACTGGATTATTCAAATCAACATTTAACATCTAAATCACCTCCCATGCAAATTTCAGCGGATTCATTACTCTGACTTTCAGTTCTAACCGCTCTGCCATTTTCTCCAGTTTATCATCTGTAGTCAACATAATATTTGCTTTTGCATTCTCCGCTGCTGCAATATGAAAGCTGTCAAAAGTCCGGATCTTTGACATCTTCATTATCTCCTGTGACCGCTCCTTCATACTTTCCGTGTAGCTTATCAACACACCAATAAATTCCCGCAAAAAGCAGATACGTCAGCAGTCCCTCT